>JADYZQ010000280.1 GCA_020853015.1 Deltaproteobacteria bacterium | reverse complement strand
TTTTGAGGCCCTCTTCGCTGAGCTTGTCGCTGACTAATACCTTGGGCATGCATTCTCCTATGAAGCGGATTTATTTCTCCATGAGCACTTGCATCGCGGCGCCGAGGCCGACCCCCGGCGCGATCTTGTGGCCGTGCTCGATCAGCGCCGACTCGACCGCCGCCAGGACGTTCAGGATATCCATCGGGTCGTAGTAGCCGAGGTGTCCGATGCGGAAGATCTTGCCCTTCGCCTGGTCTTGCCCGCCCGCGATGGTCATGTTGAACTTGTTCTTGAGGGTCTTGACGATCTTGCCGGCGTCCATGCCCTCGGGCGAATACACGGCGGTGACCGCGTCGGAGGGCGCGGCCGGGGCGAAGAGCTTGAGGCCCATCGCCTTCAGGCCCTCGCGCGTCGCCTTCGCCTGGAGCGCGTGGCGCTTGAAGAGATTTTCCAGCCCCTCCTGCTTCATCAGGCGCAGCACCTCTTGCAAGCCGAGGATCAGCGAAACCGCGGGGGTCCAGGCGGTGGTGTTCTCTTGGATGGACTTCAGCTCGCGCTTGAAGTCGAAATAAAACTTCGGGAGGTCGCTCTTCTCGCAGAGCGCCAGCGCCTTCTTGCTGACCGAGGCGAAGGCCAGGCCCGGCGGCAGCATCAGGGCCTTCTGCGAGCCGGTGATCAGGACATCGATGCCCCAATCGTCGGTCGGGATGTTGACGACGCCCAGCGCGGTGATGGCGTCGACGACCAAGGCGGTGTTGGGCATATTTTTAACGATCTTCGCCACCGCCTCGATGGGATGCGCGACGCCGGTCGAGGTCTCGGAGGCCTGCAGGAAGACCGCGCGGTAGTCCTGCTCTTTCAGCTTGGCCTCGAGGACTTTCACGTCGACGGCCTGGCCCCATTCCACCTTGATCACGTCGTGGGCGATGCCGTAGGCCTTGCAGATCTTCCACCAGCGCTCGCCGAACTTGCCGCCGTCGACGACCAGGGCGCGGTCGTTCTTCGAAAGCAGGTTGACCACCGCCCCTTCCATCGCGCCGGTGCCGCTGGCCGCGAAGATCAAGACTTCGTTTTGCGTCTGGTAGAGCCACTTGAGCCCTTCGCGCACGTCCGCGACCACCTTCTCGAAGGCCTCGGTGCGGTGGTGGATGATGGGCAGGGCCATCTTGGTCAAGACCGATTCGGGGACGGGGGTGGGTCCGGGGGCCATCAGGCGGTAGCGGTACATCGTGTCCAACTCCTTAAAATTGGGAAAGATTTGCCCGGTGTCGGGCGGGGGCCCGCGTGCAGGCGAGCCCCGCTCATACCCAGCCCCCTCGGGGCGCGTCAAGGCATTAGTTGGTCGCGATAAAGGCGATTATTTTCGGGAGGATGCGTTGCCGTTCCCGGAAAACGGCGCCGCGCCCTCGGCTAGGACCTCGCGATGGCGGGAGAGGTCGATGTTGGAGCCGGTGAGGATGGTGACGACGGGATTCTTGGGATCCGCGCCCAGCTCCGGCAGGCGGCCGCTCAGGACCGCGGCCAGGCCCGTCGCCGCGCTGCCCTCCACCACGAGGCCCTCGTGGCGGTGAATCCGCCGCATGGCTTCGCCGACCCAACCGTCGCCGACGGCCAGCGAGCCGTGCAAGCCCTCGCGGAGCAGCTCGAAGGGCCGCGCCCCGGGGATGGTCAGTCCGATCCCGCTGTCGCAAAGGCCTTTCTCGTTCAAGTAGACCTCGCTGCGCCGCCCCTCCATCAGGGAAAAATGCAGGGCCGGGGCCTCCGCCGAGACGACCGCGATCACGCGGGCCTCGGGCAGATGCCGCCGCAGCACCGTGCCGACGCCGGCGGTCAGCCCGCCGCCGCCGGTAGGCAACAGAAATGTCGCGCGCGCCAATCTCTCCCGACCGGATTCCGGCAAGGCGCGGATCCCCGCCAGGATCTCGAAGCCCGCCACGCCCTGCCCCGGGATCACGTCTTCAAAGCCGTGGACATAGCGCATCGCGCCTTCGATATCGAAATTCCGCTCGAGGTAGAGGTTGCGCTCGAAGACGTAGCGCAGGGCCCAATCGCGGGCCTCCTCGTAGCCGCGCCAGGGCTGCTCGCCGGTGGTGACGACCGTGGCGCCCAGCCCGCGCAGGCGCTCCTGTTTCACTTGCGGGGTCGTGTCGGGGACGACGATGGTGCTGCGCAGGCCCAGCTTCCGCGCGGCAAGCGCCACGGCGAGGCCGTGGTTGCCGTGCGAGGCGGTGACGACGTGGAGAGCGCCCGCCTGGGCGACGCGGTGCACCTCGACCAAGGCGCCGCGCTCCTTGAAGGAGCCCGTCGGCCGTGCCGCGTCGTTCAGGAAGAAAAATTCGGTGCCGAGCTCTTGAGACAAACCCTCGCTGCGATGGAAGCGCGAGGGCTCGAAACGCGTGCCGTCCGCGAAGCTCATCGCCGCCAGCGTCTCCCTTGCCCGCTCGATCTCGCGCAGCGTCGCCTCGAAGCGCTCGGAGAAGGCCGCATCGGCGCGCGGGTTGCGCCATACCTGGGCGATGCGCTCCTGCACCAGGGGATGGTCGAGAGGATAGGTCGCCAAGCCGCGCTCGTCGAGGTAGCGGCGGATCGCGTGTTGAATACGGGCGTGCTCGGAGCGGGTGAAGAAGCCGCGGCGCAGCCGCGAGAGCCGCATGCCCAGGCGCTCCGGCGTGAAGTACTCGGGATCGCCGGCCTCGATGCGGCGCTCGACGCCGATCCGGACGATCAAGCGCCGCTGCTGCTCGGCGGAGCCGTTGCTTTCCCGGCGCTTGGGGACTCCCGATCCCGCGCCACTGGGGTTCGCCGTGTCGCCCTCGAGACCGGACATCATCAGGACGTTGGAAATTCCCGGGCCGCGTTCGGGCCCCGGCACCGGCCACCGCAGGCCTTCGGGCGTCGTCGCGTGGGAAAAAATCCCGAGTCCCGCCCTTAGGCCTTCCAAAACCGCGCCGCCGCGCGCAGGCCCGGGCGCTTCCAGGCCGCGAGTTCGCAGCGCGAGTCCCTGCATCCAAGCCGCGTGCCGCGGGCCCAGCAGTTCCCGGCTCAGTCGTCCGCCGACATGGAACTGCAGCAGAGTCGCCAGCGAGTCGCTCCAAAAGCCGCCCTCGGAGCCGGCGGGGCGCAGGCCAAGCCGCGTCTCGAGGACGTGGGCCAAGCCGATGCCGGCGAAGAGGCCGGCCTGCTCGGCCAAGGGCCGAGACCAAGACGCAAGCGCGGGGAGTCGCGCCGTCCCGCCCAATGACGTAATGCCGTGGACGCGGTCGAAGAGGCCGCGGCTCGCCCAGCCGCCCAGTTTCAAGAGGCCGAGACCGAGTCCCAGGCTCGCGAACTCGCGGGAGACGCTGCCCGCGTCCCAGGCCTGCTCGCGCCCCAAGGCGGCGTTGGCTAGCCGACTTGCGCCCCAAAAGGCGCCGACCTCCGGCGCGAAGGCGAGGCCGGCGGCCAGCCGGCGGGCGCCCGCGCCGCGCGTCAGGAGGTTCGCCGCCGGCGCCGCGAGCAGGCGCGACAAGGCGCCCAGGCGGACGAGCGAGGAGACGGTCGCGGCGGCGCCCATCCCCGCCAGCATGGCGGGGTCGGCGGCCTGGGCGGCGAAATTTCGCGCGAGGCATTCGAAGCGGGCGCCGAAAGGACCTCGACCCAGGATCGCGTCGAGCCGCGCTTGGGCATCGCGTTGCAGGGGCCCTTCGCCAACGGCCCCTACGGCGTTGGCGTATATCTCGGCGGCGGTCTCGATGCCCCCCGACCTCTCCTGTCTCACCGCAAAGGCCAGCCAGGACTCGGCGGCCAAGGCCGGGTCGGTCTCTTGTTGAAGCGATTGGATCTCCGCTCGGGCGGCGGCGTCCAATCGAGAGCTAGAAGCTGCGGAGAGTAATTCCATGGCGATTCTGCGTCCCTTATTAGGAGGCTGTTGAAAAACTAATTTTATTCCCGCCGGAGTAAATCCGACTCCATATACCGCCCAAAAATCCTTCGGATTTTTGGGGCCCGCCAATCCGCCTGCCGGCAAGGCTCGGGTTCCCCGAGCCGCGCAGCAAATTCGAAGAATTTGCGGAGTCGGATGGCCTTGGCCCAACGACCGGTGGTTTTTCAACAGCCTGCTAGCGGCCCTCGGACGAAGCCGAGCCCCGGTTTTCCAAAAATGGCCTCAAGTCTTCCCGGCGGAAATACAAGAATAAGAGCCTGCGGTCCAGCCCGGTCCACCGGGAAATCTGCACCAGGCTGCGCTCGCCGGGGTTCCCGCTCTTGCGCAGGCTGCGCAGGACCGAGAGGGGCACGGCGCCCCCGGTCTCGCGCGAACGCTCCTCGATGCGGGCGACCGTGTCCAGGCGCTCCAGGGCCGCGAAATCCAAGCCCTCCGGAAGGCGATAGTCGATGGCGCCGTCCTCGCGCCGCCCCAGAAAGAAGGCGAGCTCCGGGCGGTGAAAGTGTTCGTACCACTCGCGGTAGGAGAGGCGCGGGAAGCGCTCCGCCAGCCACCGCAGATCGGCGTCGCCGAGCGGCCGAGCCGGGTCCAGCAACTTTTGGGCCTGGCTGGCCTCCAAGCCGTAAGCCCGGGCCAAGGTCACAACCGGGTCGAGGTTTCCGTCCGCGTCGTGCCGGGGAGGCAGCCGTAGGATCTCCGGCGAGAGACGGCGGCGCAGGTTGTGGCGGTCATAGCCCCCGTGATTCGAGGAGATCAGCGCCCGATAGGCCTCTTCCGAAAGCGTCCAGGGCTCGCCCGCGGGGTCCCGCAAGGGAAAGAGCCGCAGGACCTCGGGGCGGAAGTAGAGGTAGAGCTCCCCGGGACTCAGGCCCAGGACCTCGGCCAAACGCCGCAGGCTGGCGTCGTCCTCGATGCGCGAGAATTGCCGCTCGTGTCGGCCGACCGTAGGGTTGTCCCAGCGGAGGGCCTCGGCGAGCTGGACGGTGCTGAGCGGCGGGTCGGCATTCATGCGGTGAGCGAAGAGGGCCTCGCCCAAATGGAAGCGACGGAACAGCTGCGGCAGCGCCTGCGGATCGACCCGCAGGTGGGGCTCGCCGGCGGCCGAAAGTTCCGGGAAGAAATACGGCAGCTCCGGGTAATACCTCAGGTAGAGCCGCGCCGCCTCCAGACGCGGCAGGGCCTCCTTGAGGCTGAGCAGACTCGCCGGCGTCACCAGGTTGTCGCGCTGCTGAAGGATGGCGCTCAGGGTCTTGGTGCTGATCTCGCTCTCCGCCTGGACCTGCTCGAGGCTCCTCCCCTCCAGGGCCTCCGCCAAGAGGTAGGCGGGGTCCCCGCGCGGAATGCCGTGCCGCCGCTCGGCGATCCCTAAGAACAGCTCGCGCGGCAGACCCATGCGGTCCCAGAGCCAGAGCCACTCATGCAGGTTGTCCCGGCCGAAGTGGACGGCGTTGGATTCGTGCCGCGCGAAGTAATTCGGATTGCGGCCGATCTCGGCGCTGACTTCATCGGCGGAAGGAAAACCCGGCCTCAGCTTGCGGGCGGCAAAGAGGTATTGCCCCAAGCTCCCCGGCTCGCGGGCGTAGGCGGCGACCTTGGCGGCGTCGAGGCTGTGCGGCGTGAGGAAGATCTCCTGGCCGGGAAAGAGCTCGGCCAGGGGCAGGTCGGGATGGAAGGTGCGCGAGACCGCGCCGGCGAGATCGGCCTCGGTCCGGTTGAGGGCCTCGACCAGGGCCCGCAGCGTCGCCGCGTTGGGCGAATGATGGTTGCGCTCGAAGTCGTGCAGCATCTTGGGCAGAATTCCGACCCGCTCGGCCAAGGCCCCCGTCGAAAAATATCGGTCGGGATTTTTTCGCGCCTCGAACAGGCGCCATCCGAAGGAGCCGCGCCCCCTCCCCTCCGGCGCCGCGTCGTACTCCCGCAGGCGGTCGAGATCGGTCTTGGCCTCGAGGTAGAGCGGATAATATTCGCCCTCCCAGAGGCGGCGCGGAATGTCGGGGTGAAGGTCGCGGTTGGAGGCCGCGATCCAGGTCCGAAGGTCCTGCCCGTACATTTCGGCCAGGGCCCGCAGCAGCGGAAAGGGAATCGCCCGCTTAGGCCCCGCTTCCCAGGCCCTCAGGTCGGAGATCCCGCGAAAGGCGCCGCGGTAGAAGGACAGCTCGCGCCGCAGGTTCGGCTCTTCCAAAAGGCGACGGGCGACATCCGGCAGGTCCAAGCCGGCCTGCACCCGCGCCTCGCCCAGCATTTCGTGCAGGGGACCGGTGGGCCGGCGGCTCGACCAACGCGGGCGCAGCCGAACCTTGAAAACCGCCTCGAGCGGCAGGTCGTGGCCGAGATGCACGGGATCGTTGGGATCGGCCTCCTCGGATTCCGAAATGATACGTCCCCCTTCTTCCTTCACCAGCCAGACGAGGCGGCCGCCGAGGAAGCGCAGGCGTATCTCCTGGAGGCCGGGGTGCACGCGCAAGAGCTCGCGCAGCACCGCCGCCTCTCCGTAACCGTTCTGGGATTCCACCTGAACGAAGAGGCAGCGCACCTCGGGGCCCAAGCCGCGACTCGCCCGCCGGACGCCCTCGAGGAACTCCGCCGCGTCCCCGTATTCATATACCGGGGTCCGGTAGTACTTGGGCGCGGGTCGCTCGCGCGCCCCGATCCATTCGCCCCAAATCTCCCCGGGGCCGCGCGGACCGGCTCCGCCGGCGTCGCCCATGGCCATGGCGTAGACCGACGGCCGGCGGAACTCCCCCCAAGCCTCGGGCCGGGCGGCTAGGGCGCCCCAGGCCTCGACCTGACGTGTTTGCAGCGCCAAGGCGCGCATGCGCCGCGCCTGCGTCGGCCCCCAGGCGTGATGGGCCAGGCGCCCGCCGACGTGCAGGTGCAGGAGCGTAGCAAGGCTCTCCAACCAGGGATTGGCGTGGGGGTCTTGCGGGCGCAGCCCCAAGCGGGCCTCGGCCCAGTGCCCGAGATGGATGCCGGAGAAGACGCCGATCTGCTCGAAGAGCGGGCGGGAGACACGGGTGAAGCCCGGGAGCCGCCCGGCGCCGCCCGCGAGCGGGTCGATGCCGTGGACCCGATGGAAGATCCCGTGGCTCAAGGCGCCGCCCAGCTTGAGGAAGCCCAGTGTCAGGGCCAACGAGGCCCATTCCCTGCCGATCCCGGCCGCCGTCCAATCCAGGCGCTCGCCCGCCGCGAGGTTCCAAAGCCGCGCGGCGGACCAAAAGGCCGCGGTCTCCGGCAAAAAGGCGGCGGCCGAGGCGGTGAGCGCGGCGCCGGCTCCGCGGTTGAACCAGGTTGCGGTCGGCGAGGCCGCGAGGCGGCTTAGGACGCCAAATCGTAGCCCGGAGGCGACGAGGCCGGCGGCGGTCATGCCGAGGATCATGTCGGGGCGCGAGGCCTCGCGGGCGAAATGGCGGAAGAGAAATTCCGCGCGAGGACCGAAGGCGCCGCGGCCCAGGATCGCGTCGAGCCGTGCCTGGGCGCTACGCTGTAGGGGCCCTTCGCGCTTGTCCCCCGTTAAGGGGGGAACGGCCCCTACAATCGCCGCATAAATAGGAATCGCGGAATTTAAATCCCCGGCCCGCTCCAGCCGCGCCCCCATCCCCAGCAGGCCCTCGTAAAACAACTCCGGATCCGCCTCCGCGGCCAAGGCGCGCAGCTCGGCCCGCAAGGCCGGATCGCGGAAGGCCAGGCCCGCCAAGACCCGCTCGCGCTCGAGAGGCGGCAGCGAACCTTGATGGAGACCCTGCGCTCCGGTTCGCCCTCCCCCGTCCCAGTTGCGGCGAAAGTTCGCGGAAAAATCCACCCGAATCATGAGGAACCCGTTGAAATGCCCCGAAATTTACGTATTGGCCCATCTTCGGCCCGGACGGAGGGAAGTTGCGCAAGGTCTTGAAACTAAAATAAAAAAGCCCGCGGGAGGCGAATCCCGCGGGCTTGGTCAAGGCTGTTAAGAATAAAGCTAATTTGGCCGCCAGGCGTCCATGGAACTCCGCGTCCGGCGAGAGGTCAAGCAATAAAAAAAATGGCCCCGGAGTCCCGGGGCCACTGCCAATAAACATGATGACTTTCAACAAGTTATACTACCGAGCCCGCTGCATCAAGGAACGGATCTTCAAACGCAAGGCATTGATCTTGATGAAGCCCTCCGCGTCCTTCTGATTGTACACGGTGTCCTTCTCGAAGGTGGCGAAGTCCTCGCTGAACAGCGAGTTGGGCGACTTGCGTCCCGTGACGGTGACGTTGCCCTTGTAGAGCTTGAGGCGGGCCGTGCCGCTGACGCGCTGCTGGGCCTCGTCGATCAGGCCCTGCAAGAGTTCGCGCTCGGGGGCGTACCAGAAGCCGTTGTAGACTTGGGCCGCGTAGGTCGGGATCAGCGAGTCGCGAATCTTGAGCACCTCGCGGTCGAGGGTGATCGACTCGATGGCGCGGTGGGCGGCGTGCAAGATGGTGCCGCCCGGCGTCTCGTAGACGCCGCGGCTCTTCATGCCGACGAAGCGGTTTTCGACCAGGTCGACCCGCCCCACGCCGTTCTCGCCGCCGATCTCGTTCAACTTGGCCAGCAAGGCGGCGGGCGAAAGCTTCTGCCCGTTGACGGCGACGGGATTTCCCTTCTCGTAGTCGACCTCGATCACGGTGGGCTTGTCGGGCGCGGCCTCGGGGCTTTTGCTGAGCAGGAACATATCGGCCGGCGGCTCGTTCCAGGGGTCCTCGAGGATGCCGCCCTCGAAGCTGATGTGCAGCAGGTTACGGTCGGAGCTGTAGGGCTTGGATTTGGTGACCGGCACCGGGATGCCGTTCTTTTCGGCGTACTCGATCAGGTCGCTGCGCGACTTGAAGGTCCAGTCGCGCCAGGGGGCGATGACGTGGATGCCGGGCTGCAGGGCGTAGTACGTCAGCTCGAAGCGCACTTGGTCGTTGCCCTTGCCGGTGGCTCCGTGGCTGACCGCGTCGGCCTTTTCTTTTTGGGCGATCTCGATCTGCTTCTTGGCGATGAGCGGGCGCGCGATCGAGGTACCCAGCAGGTAGGCGCCCTCGTAGATCGCGTTGGCGCGGAGCATCGGGAAGACGAAGTCGCGGACAAACTCTTCCTTGAGGTCCTCGATGTAGATCTTGCTGGCGCCGGTCTTGATCGCCTTCTCCTGGAGCGGCGAGAGCTCTTCGCCCTGGCCCAGGTCGGCGGCGAAGGCCACGACCTCGCAGCCGTGGTGTTCGATCAGCCATTTGATGATGACGGAAGTGTCGAGGCCGCCGCTGTAGGCGAGGACGACTTTTTTGATGTTGCCGGACATGGGAATCTCCTAAGTTACAAAAAAAGGGAATCACCCCATCAGGGTCTTTAAAATCGCCTTCTGGATATGCAGCCGGTTTTCCGCCTCTTCCCATACGTAGGAATGCGGCCCGTCCAAGACCTCGCTGGTGATCTCTTCGTCGCGGTGCGCTGGAAGGCAGTGCAGGACCATCACGTCGTCGGCCGCGTGCGAGAGCATCTCGCGGTTGACCTGGTAGGGCGAGAAGAGTTGCCGCTTCTTTTCGTCCTCTTTCTGCCCCATCGAGAACCAGGTATCGGTGTAGATCACGTCGGTGCTCTTCACCGCCTCGATCGGGTCCTCGACCAGCTGGACGTTGTCGTGGGTTTTACCGAACTGCTTGAGCAAGGCCCCCGAGGGCTTATAGCCCGGCGGGCAGGAGACGTTGAGGTCGAAGCCCAGGACGATCGCCGCGTTGATCCAGGTGTTGGCCAGGTTGTTGCCGTCGCCGACGTAAGTGACCTTGAGGCCCTTCAGCGTCTTTTTGACCTCGAGGATGGTCTGCAGGTCCGCCATCACCTGGACGGGATGGAAGAGATCGGTGAGCCCGTTGATCACCGGCACAGAGGAGGCCTCGGCCATCTTCTCGAGGTTGGCCTGCGAGAAGGTGCGCAGCATGATGCCCTGGCAATAACGCGAAAGGACCCGGGCGGTGTCTTCGTAGGTCTCGCCCCGGCCGAGCTGGCTCTCGGTCGTGGTGATGTTGATCGCGTGCCCGCCCAGCTGCAGCATCGCGGCCTCGAAGGAGACCCGAGTACGGGTCGAGGATTTTTCAAAAACCATCGCGAGGATCTTGCCCTTGAGGCTGTTGTCTTCCTTTCCCTTCTTGAAGCGGGACTTCAGGTCGTCGGCCAGGACCAGCAGGTCGATCAGTTCTTTTGCGCTGTACTCGAAGAGGGTCAGAAAATGCCTGGGCTTGTTCATGCGGGCGCGCCTCCGGGCGCCTGGGCGAATACGTCGTCGAGCAGGTCGACGGCCTCGTCGACCTCGCGGTTGCCGATGTTCAGCGGGGGTACCAGGCGCAGGATCTTCTCTTGGGCCGCGTTGATGACGAGTCCCTCGTTAAGGGCGGCGTCGACCAGGGGTTTGGCGGGGATCTCCAGCTCGACGCCGACCATCAACCCCTCGCCCCGGACTTCCCGGATCCAGGGGTGTTTCTTCTGCAGGCCGCGCAGGCGTTCGACCAAATAGGCGCCCGTCTGCCGCACCTTCTCGAGGAAACCGTCCTCGAGCAGGACCCGCAGGAAGGCCTTGGCCGCCTCGCAGACCAGGAAATTGCCGCCGAAGGTGGAGGCGTGGCTGCCGGGCTGGAAGGCCCGGGCCACCTCGTCGGTGGCGAGGCAGGCGCCGATCGGGAGTCCCGCACCCAGCGACTTGGCGAGGCTCATGATGTCGGGAGCGACGCCGGAGTGCTCGTAGGCGAAGAGCTTGCCGGTGCGGCCCATCCCGCATTGCACCTCGTCGTAGATCAGCAAGGCGCCGTGTTGCTTGCACAGCTCGCGGACGCCCCGCAGGTAGCCCTCCGCGGGGTAGCGCACCCCGCCCTCCCCTTGCACCGGCTCGAGCAGGACGGCACAGGTCTTTCCGCTCATCGCCGCGGCCAGGGCCGGCAGGTCGTCGTAAGGCACGTGGCGGAAACCCTCGGGCAGGGGCTCGAAGCCCTTTTTGACCTTGTCTTGCCCCGTCGCCGCGATCATGCCCAGCGTGCGGCCGTGGAAGCTCTTTTCCATGGTGAGGATCTCGAAGCTGCCCTCGCCCTTCTTTTGCTTTTGGTAGATCCGCGCCAGCTTGACCGCCGCCTCGTTGGCCTCGGCCCCGCTGTTGCAGAAGAAGGCCTTGTCGGCGAAGGAGTGGCGGCAGAGCAGCTCGGCCAACTCGGCCTGGCTTTGGTTGTAAAACAAGTTGGAGGTATGGACCAGCCGCGCGGCCTGGGCGGCGACCGCCTCGGTGATCGCGGGGTGGCTGTGGCCCAAGCCGTTGACGGCGATGCCGGCCAGGAAGTCGAGATACTTCTTGCCGTCGGCGTCCCACAGGTAGGCGCCTTTGCCTCGGACGAAGGCAACGGGTTGGCGGGCGTAGGTTTTCATCACATATTTGTCGCTGAGGGCGATGATTTCCAAATTATTCATAAGGTACTATTCATGCAAAATCGTCCCGACGCCCTTGTCGGTGAAAATCTCCAGCAAGACTGCGTGCATCTGCCGGCCGTCGATGATGTGCGCCGAACGCACCCCGCTGGCCAGGGCCCGGACGCAGCAGCTGACCTTGGGGATCATCCCGCCCTGGATCACGCCTTCGTCGATCAGCTTGGTGGCCTTGGAGACGCTGAGCTCGCTGATCAGCTTGCCCTGGGCGTCTTTCACGCCCTCGACATCGGTCAGCAGGACCAGCTTCTCGGCCTGCAGGGCGCTGGCGATGGCGCCTGCGACCAGGTCGGCGTTGATATTGAGGGCCTCGCCGGCCTCGCTGACGCCGACGGGGGCGATGACGGGAATGAAGTTGTCCTTCTCGAGCAGGCTCAGGATGGCGGTGTTGACTTCGGAGACGTTGCCGACCCGGCCCAGGTCGATGATCTCGTTGACGCCGTCTCGGTCGAAGGAGACCTTTTCTTCGGCCAGCTTTCGGGCCTTGAGCAACTTGCCGTCTTTCCCCGAGAGCCCGATGGCCCGCCCGCCGTGCTGGTTGATCAAGCCGACGATCTCCTTGTTGACCTTGCCGACCAGGACCATCTCGACCACGTCCATGGTGGCCTCGTCGGTGATGCGAATGCCCTGGTGGAACTTCGATTCGATGCCCATTTTTTTAAGGAAACTGCCGATCTGGGGACCGCCGCCGTGCACGACGATCGGGATCATCCCGATGTAGCGCATCATGATGATGTCCTTGGCGAAGCTCTCCTTGAGCTTCTCGTCGACCATGGCGTGACCGCCGTACTTGATGACGATGACCTTGCCGTAGAAACGGCGGATGTAGGGCAAGGCCTCCATGAGGACGGAGGCTCGCTGCACCAGGTGGTCGAGGGTGGGATCGCTCATAAAGGCTCCAAAAAAGGAAGGGCCTTTTTAGCGATATTCTTGAAAAATCACAATATGTATCTGCTTAAATCCTGATCTTTGACCACGTCGGCCAGTTTATCCCGGACGTAGGCGGCGTCGACCTTGAGCTGAAGGCCCCGGCGGTCGGGGGCCTCGAAGGAGATCTCGTCCAAGACCTTCTCCATGATGGTATGAAGGCGCCGGGCGCCGATGTTTTCGGTACGCTCGTTGACCACGGCGGCGAACTCGGCGATCTCTTGCAGGCCGTCGGGGGTGAATTGCACCCTCACCTGCTCGGTGTCGAGCAGGGCCTCGTACTGCTTGGTCAGCGAATTGGCGGGCTCTTGGAGGATACGCAGAAAATCGCCTTTCCCAAGCGAATCGAGCTCGACCCGGATCGGGAAACGGCCCTGGAGCTCGGGGATCAGGTCGCTGGGCTTGGAGACGTGGAAGGCGCCCGCCGCGATGAACAGGATGTGGTCGGTGCGCACCATGCCGTACTTGGTGTTGACGTTGCTGCCTTCGACGATGGGCAGGATGTCGCGCTGCACCCCCTCGCGGGAGACGTCGGGCCCGTGCTGGGACTCTTTTCCGGCGATCTTGTCGATCTCGTCCAGAAAGACGATCCCGCTCTGCTCGACCCGTTCGATGGCGCGCTTGGTGACCGAGTCCATGTCGATCAGCTTGGCGGCCTCTTCCTGGGCCAGGGCCTTGAGGGCCTCGGGGACCTTCAGCTTGCTGCGCTTCCGGCCCTTCGAGAAGAGACCCGACATCATCTCCTTGAGGTTGGCGCCGAGCTCGTCCAAGTTGGGGCCGGAGACGACCTCGAACATCGGCATGACGCCGGCGGGCGGCCCGGAGGGCTCCAGCTCGACGCTGCGGTCGTTCAGCTTGCCCTCTTTCAGCTGCTGCCGCAGCTTTTCGCGGGTGGGGGCCGCCGCGCCCTCGGGCTCGGCGGGATTCGGCTTGGGCGTCGTGGGCAAAAGCAGGTCCAGCAGTCGCTCCTCGGCCAAGTCTTCGGCCTTGGCTTGGACCTGGGCGGTCTCCTCCTCGCGGAGCATCTTGACCGCGGTCTCGGTGAGCTCGCGGATGATCGACTCGACGTCCTTACCGACGTAGCCGACCTCGGTGAACTTGCTGGCCTCGACCTTGATGAAGGGCGCGTTGGCCAGCTTGGCGAGGCGGCGCGCGATCTCGGTCTTGCCGACGCCGGTCGGCCCGATCATGATGATGTTCTTGGGGGCGATCTCGTCGCGCAGGTCGGGGGCGACGTTCTGGCGGCGCCAGCGGTTGCGCAAGGCGATGGCGACGGCCCGCTTGGCGGCCTTTTGGCCGATGATATAGCGGTCGAGCTCGGAGACGATCTCGCGGGGGGTGAAATTGACGGCTTTCATGGCTATTCGATCTCTTCCAGGGTGACGGAGTCGTTGGTATAGATGCAGATGTCGGCGGCGATCTTCATCGCGGCCAGTGCGATTTCTTTGGCGCTCAGTTGGGTGTTTTGCAACAGGGCCCGGGCCGCGGCCAGGGCATAGGGCCCTCCCGAGCCGATGGCGGCGATCCCGTCGTCGGGCTCGATCACGTCGCCGTTGCCGGATAAGGTGAAAGTCTTCTCGTGGTTGGCGACGATCAGCATGGCCTCGAGGCGGCGCAGGATGCGGTCGGTGCGCCAGTCCTTGGCCAGCTCGACGGCGGCGCG
>JADYZQ010000279.1 GCA_020853015.1 Deltaproteobacteria bacterium | reverse complement strand
TACAAGATTCGCCCCGCACGGCTGAAGCCCGGCAAGTACCGCAACATCATGGGCAACACGGCGACCGCGATCGGCTTCGTCACCGCGGCCGAGCTGGCCAAGACCCCCCTGCTCTACTGCAGCTACCCGATAACGCCGGCCAGCGACATCCTCCACGAGCTCTCCAAGCTGAAGAACTTCGGCGTCCGCACCGTTCAGTCCGAGGACGAAATCGCCGCCATCGGCGCAGCGATCGGCGGAGCCTTCGGCGGCTGCATCGCGATGACGGGAACCAGCGGGCCGGGCCTGGCGCTGAAGAGCGAGGCCCTAAATTTGGCGGTGATGGCCGAGCTGCCGCTGATCATCCTCGACATCCAGCGCGGCGGCCCCAGCACGGGCCTGCCGACCAAGACCGAGCAGGCCGACCTGCTGCAAGCGATGTTCGGGCGCAACGGCGAGAGCCCGGTGCCCATCCTCGCGCCTGCGACGCCCGCCGACTGCTTCGCCGTGGCCATCGAGGCCGTGCGCATCGCGGTGAAATACATGACGCCGGTGCTCTTCCTCTCCGACGGCTACCTGGCCAACGGCAGCGAGCCCTGGCTCATTCCCAACCTGTCGGACCTCGCGCCCATCGAAGTCCGCCATCCGGACCGGCCGCAAGGCGAGAAATTCCTGCCCTACCTGCGCGACGAGAAGACCCTCGCGCGGCCCTGGGCCATCCCCGGGACGGCGGGCCTCGAGCACCGCATCGGCGGACTCGAGAAGGAAGACCGCAGCGGCAACGTCAGCTACGACCCCTTCAATCACGAGCGCATGACGCACCTGCGCGCCGACAAGGTGGCCGCCATCGCCCAAGACATCCCCGACCTCGAGGTCTTCGGCCGGCCCGAGGGCGAGCTCTTGGTGGTGGGCTGGGGCTCGACCTACGGGGCGATCACCACCGCGGTCGAGCAGCTGCAGCGCGAGGGCGCGGCGGTGAGCAGCGTCCACCTGCGCCACCTCAACCCCTTCCCCCGCAACCTCGAGACGATCTTGAGGAGCTTCGACAAGGTCTTGGTTCCCGAGATGAACCTGGGCCAGCTGGCCCTGCTGCTCCGGGGAAAATTTTTGGTCGACGCCCAGCCGCTCAGCAAGGTGCAAGGCAAGCCCTTCCGGATCGCCGAGATCCTCGAGGGCGTGCGGGCGCGGTTGGGATCCAACAGGGAGGTCAAGCATGTCGTCGGAAACCGCTAGCCCTGCCGCCCCCGCGCCGATCACGCGCAAGGACTTCATCAGCGACCAGGACGTGCGCTGGTGCCCGGGCTGCGGCGACTACGCGATCCTCGCCACCCTGCAGAACGTCCTGCCCAAATTGGGCATCCCCCGGCAGAATTACGTCTTCATCTCGGGGATCGGCTGTTCCAGCCGTTTTCCCTACTACATGGAGACCTACGGCTTCCACACCATCCACGGCCGCGCCCCGGCGATCGCGACCGGGCTGAAGGTCTACCGACCCGACCTTTCGGTCTGGGTGATCACCGGCGACGGCGACGCGTTGAGCATCGGCGGAAATCACTTCATTCACGCCCTGCGCCGCAACATCGACCTCAAGATCCTCCTGTTCAACAACCGGATCTACGGCCTGACCAAGGGGCAATACTCGCCGACCTCGGAATACGGAAAAAAAACCAAGTCCTCGCCCTACGGCAGCGTCGACTACCCGCTCAATCCGATGAGCCTGGCGTTGGGCTCCGAGGCGACCTTCGTCGCGCGCACCCACGACACCGACGTCAAGCACATGGCCGAGATCTTCCAGGCGGCGGGCGAGCATCGCGGCTCGGCCTTCGTCGAGATCTACCAGAACTGCGTCATCTTCAACGACAACGCCTTCCAGGCCATCGACGACAAGCAGACCCGCGACGACATGTCGTTGACGCTCGTCGCCGGCCAGCCGCTGATCTTCGGGAAGGATCGCAACAAGGGCATCCGGCTCAAGGGACTGGAGCCCGAGGTGGTCGATTTCGACCCCAAGTCGCCGCCCAAGGACCTCCTGGTCCACGACCCTCACCTGGAAAATCCGACCTATGCGGAATTTCTCGCCCGCATGGACCTGCCGCGCTTCCCCGTGCCAATGGGGGTGTTTCGCGCGATCCGGCGGCCGACTTACGACCAGCTGGTCAACGAACAAGCGACGGCGGCCGAGGCGAAGCAGGGCCGCGGGGATCTGGAAAAACTCTGGAACAGCGGCGACACCTGGACGGTGGCGCCGGAGGGGGGCGGCGCATGAAATGCCCCTTTTGCAATTACGAAAACATCGCCGGCAGCGACGACTGCGAGGAATGCGGCGAGGACCTGACCGCCTTCGACGGCGTGCGGCCCACGACCCGGCTGGAGAAGAGCCTGGTCAAGGACGACCTGCGCAAGCTGCCCAGCTCCGCGCCTGCCCTGGTGACGCCCGACACCCCGCTCCGGGAGGTCGCCAACCATCTGGGCCCGGGGAATCGTTGCGTCCTGGTGATGGACGGGGAAAAGCTGGTCGGCATCGTCACCGAGCGGGACCTCCTCTTCAAGGTGATGAATTCGGGCCCGAGCTGGGAATCCCGCCCCGTCTCGCAGATCCTGACCCCCGACCCCGAGACCCTGGAATACGACGACAAGATCGCCTACGCCCTGCACAAGATGTCGTTGGGCGGCTTCCGCCACATCCCCATCCTCGCGGGGGGCCGCCCGGAGCGGGTGGTCAGCGTCCGCGACGTCTTGGAATACCTGGCCGAGATGTTCCCCGACGCGGTCGGGATCCACGAATAGCTCCTTCCCCCGCCGGGAAATCCGTTGACCGCATTTTTGCCGCTAGGCTATAGCATTGGAGATCGATTCCGAATTCACTCTTCGATGCGGGCCCTGTCCACTCCAGGCGCGGTCCCGGATCGGCACCGACCGTCAACAAAGGAGACGCATTTATGGTTCAAGTGACGCAAAAGGCCCCCGACTTCAAAGCCGTGGCGGTCCTGGAGGACAACTCCTTCAAAGAGATTTCCCTTTCCGACTACAAGGGCAAGAAGGTCATCCTGTTCTTCTACCCGCTCGACTTCACCTTCGTCTGCCCCACCGAGATCATCGCCTTCAGCCAAAGCATCGAAGAGTTCAAGAAGCGCGGCGTGCAGGTGCTGGGCTGCTCGATCGACAGCCAGTTCTCGCACTTGGCCTGGAAGAAGACCCCCCGCGCCGAAGGCGGCCTGGGCGAGATCAAGTACCCCTTGATCGCCGACGTCAACAAGGACATCAGCCGCAAGTACGGCGTGCTGCTCGAGGGCGCGGGCATCGCCCTGCGCGGCCTCTTCCTGATCGACGAAGAGGGCGTCCTGCGCAGCGCCGTGATCAACGACCTGCCGCTGGGCCGCAGCACCGACGAGGCCCTGCGCGTGGTCGACGCGCTCAACTTCTTCCAAAAGAACGGCGAAGTCTGCCCCGCCAACTGGAAGCCCGGCGCGGACAGCATCAAGCCCGGCGTGGAGACTTCGAAGGAGTACTTCAAGAAGCACGGGTAATTTTCCAAGAATTCATTGGATACGAGAAGGCGTCCCCACCGGGACGCCTTTTTTT
>JADYZQ010000278.1 GCA_020853015.1 Deltaproteobacteria bacterium | reverse complement strand
CGGTGTTGTCGATGAAGCCCCGCACCCGCTCGGCGTAGCGCGCGGGCCCCATCGCCATCGCCTGGACCGGCGTGGAGGTATGCGTTCCGGCCGCCCAGACGGCGTTGTTCTGCGTCGCCACCTCGCGACCCATCAGGTCGGGGTGGATGGACGAATGGACGTAGAATTCGGGGAAATCCTCCGGCTCGGCGTCCTTGGCCCCCGGCCTGCGGACGAGGATGGCCTTGGCCTGATCCGGCGTCAGCTCGTAGGCGGTATGGGCCTTCATCGCGGCCGTCAGGTCTTGGACGGCCATGTCCATCGTGTAGGGCAAGGTGTCCGGCTGGACCTCCTTCGGATAGAGTCGCTTGGTGATCGGCTCGAGGATGGCGCGGAAGGATTTCTTCTGCCTCATCAGTAGATCGAAGCGATCGAAGGGCGCGAAGTCGTAGGGCTTGTGATAGTGCAGGCCCGAAGGCAGGGTCTGCTCGATCCCAGGGGATTTCTGGTAGGCGAAGCCGAAGCCGCCGGTCTCGTGGTCGGCGGTGACGATCAACAAGGTATCGGGGTGCTTTTCGACGTATTCCATCGCGACCCGGATGGCCGCGTCGAAGTCGAGGGTCTCCTGCAGCATGGTCCCCGCGTCGTTGTCGTGGCCGGCGTAGTCGATCAACCCGCCTTCCACCATCAAGAAAAACCCGTTCTTCTTTTTTCCCAAAATCTCGAGGGACTTTTTCGTCAGCGTCTCGAGGTTGGGAATGGTCGCGATCGCGCTCCGCTCCTGGACCATCGGAAAGACCGAGGCGCTGAACAGGCCCAGGACCTTGCTGTGCTCGGCGATCTCGAGGCCGGCCAGCTGCTCGGCCGTGCAGACGAAGGTCATGCCCTTGGCGCTGGCCGCGGCGATCAGGTCTTTTTGGTCGCCGCGCTTGCTGAGGCCGTCGATCGCGGGGTCCATACCGACGCACTCGGGGAGGTCCGAGGCCTTCATCGGGGTCTGGGTCTTCTCGAAGCGGTACTTCGGGATCAGGTTGGCGATACCGCCGCTCAGCATCACCTCGATGTCGTGCTTCTCGATCATGTCCTCGGCGATCTCGTTCTCCATGTCGCGGAAGACCTGGTGGGCGGCGAAGCTGCCGGGCGTGGCGTGGGTGATGCGCGTGGTGGAGACGAGGCCCGTCGCCTTCCCCAACTTCTCGGCCTTCTCGAGGACCGTCTCGCAGGGATAGCCGTTGACATCGATGCCGACGGCCTCGTTCAAGACCTTCTGCCCGCAGGCCATCGCCGTCGCCGCGGCCGCCGAATCGGTGACGATGTCGCCGTGGCTCGAGGTGCGCATGAGGCCGTTGGGGTGGTTCTTCAGGAGCTTCTCGAGGGCCAGCTCGGGGTCCTCCGGCTTACGGAGCTGCCGGTACAGGAGAGCCTGAGAGACCTGCTGGACGCCCATCCCGTCGCCGATCATCAAGATGACGCTTTTGACCGCGGGGGGCTCCGGAGCCGCGTGGGTGTCGGCGGCCGCCTCGGCGGGGGCCGTGGCGGAGGGCTTGGGCGCTGGGTTCATCTGCCGGGCGCAGACGATACCCCAAAGGATTAAGGCGAAGACGAGCGGACTAATCTTGCGAAACGGATGCGACGGAGTCGATTCGGACATGGGCCAACCTCGCGGTGAATACCCCCACCCCCGCGGGATCTATATGCCGGAGAGGGCCGGATCAAGCGAATATCCGCCGTTTTTGAGAAATTCCGGGATGACGGCGCGGGCGACGATTAAAACTTGGTCTGGAGGCGCAGCCGCCATTTTTGAGCGGTCTGCACGCCGTCCTTGGTGTTGGTCGGGAGGACGGAATAATCGGTCTGCATCTTCAAGTACTGGCCGAGGATGAAATAGTTCAGTCCCGCCTGAAACTCGCCCTTGTCGTTTTGGATGCCTTCCAGGAAGACCATCGAGGCGCGGGCGGCCAGCTCCAGCTTCTTCTTCACCACGAAGTAACCCGCCTGCGCGTAGTAGCCGAAGTCGTTGGTCTTGGTCAGGGTGGTGTCGCCGGGCTTGGTGTTGCGGTAGAAAAATTCGCCTTGCACGGAGAGGCCCTTCCACTTCAAGCCGGTCTCGGCGCCGAATTGGGTGACCTTGTCGTTGGTCAGGTCCGAGACGAAGTAGTTGCCGGAAGAGCCGAAATAGAGCGCGGGATCCTCGGTGTAGGCGTAGTCGCCCTCTTCGTAACCGGCCTGGCCGCGGATATTGTAGACCGCGCGCGCCGAGTAGACCATATGGTTATTGATGTTGACGCTGTTGGTCCCGCTGCCGTTGAAGATGCCGGCCTGGTACTCGAGCTTCTTGTCGAAGGGCTTGCCGTGGATCATGAGGCCGACGTCCCGACCGTTGCGGATCCGCTTGTCGGGGACGCCGTCCTTGTCGGAGTCGGTGTCGTGGAAGACGAGAAATTCGTTGGAGGCCAGCGAGCGGTCGACGAATTCCTGGGCCGAGCTGGAGATCTGGTGCTGCCGGATCCAGGGAATGGTGAACTGCCCGAAGCGCACCTCGAGGGCCTCGTAGAACTTGTAGTTCATGTAGGCGTCGAGCAGCAGCTCGTCCTTGAACTTCACGAGGTCGATCTGAAATTTATAGGTGAGGTTCTTGCCCGCCAGGTTTCCCGCCCACGAAAGCCGGGCGCGGCGCACGCGAAAGCCGATGTTGTTCTTCCCCTCCTCGCGGTCGTACTCGAGGTGGAACTGCGCGTAGCCGCTGAAGACGATCTTGTACTTGCCGTCGGGGCTCTGGATAAAGAAGCCCTTGTCGTAGCCCGCGGTCTTCGGCTCTTTCGGGGCTTCGGCCTTGACCTCGGGAGCGGGCGCCGGCGCGGGGGCCGGGGCCTCGGACTTCTTGTCGGCCTTCAGGGTCTTTTGCCCCACGACCGACTGCTTAGCCGTCTTGGGGGCCTCCGGGCTCGGCACCGCCAGGCGCTCGGCGGAAGACGCGGAGGGCTCTTCGACCTTGAATCCCACGACCGAGTCCTTCGCCTGCGCCGTCGTGGCGGCCAAGCAGCTTCCGATGATCATGAGCCCCAGAATTTTGCGTCGCGACATAGACCCGTCTCCTTTTCCAAGCGGCCTAATCCGTTGTGGGTTTGACGGATATTCGACGCTTTGAAGAAAAAATTGCGAACTTTGTCCGTGACATTGGG
>JADYZQ010000277.1 GCA_020853015.1 Deltaproteobacteria bacterium | reverse complement strand
TGAAGCGCACCGCCTCCGCGTCGCTCATCGCCCGCGTGTGCAGGTTGACGTCGACGATCACCCGGCAGGCCCGCCACAGCTTGTCCTTCAGCTGGATCAGCCTTCCCCAGGCGTCGTAGCAGCCCGCCTCGTACATCATCTCCTCGCAGTAGAGGGCCCAGCCCTCGTAGAAGCTGCTGCAGTTATAGGTGCGCATCATCCGGCCCGGCGCGTGGCGCTGGACGGCGAACTGCAAGTGGTGCCCCGGATAGCCCTCGTGCAGGGCGGTGACGCGAAGCGCGCCGAAATTGTGCTCGCCCAGCAGGGCCTCGGCCTTTCGCGGGTCCCGGACCGTGACCGGCGTGACGAAGAAGGTGCCGCGGTTCGCGCCGCGGAACATCGGCGGGTCCACGTAAGCCGCGAAGGGGATCGTGCTGCGCGTGAAGGCCGGCGTCTCAATCACCTTCAGGCTCTCTCCGCGCGGCAGGGTGACCAGGCCGCGTTCCGCGACGAAGCGCCGCAGCCGCCGCGTCTCCCGGCGATAGACGGAGAGCAGGTCGCCCGCCTTGGGGTGGCGGCGCTTCGCCTCTTCCACCAGGCGATGCCAGGGCTTCTTCGGGTCGATCGCGCGGGCCTGGGCCTCAAGCTGCTCCTGGGTCGCGGCGAACTGCCGCTCGCCGAGTTTTTTCAACTCCGCCGCGCTGAGATCGTAGCGGTGGTAGGTCTTGAGCAGATACTCGAAGTCGGCCCGCCCCACCGCATAGTCCCCGTCGGAGCGCTTGGCGAGCGGCCCGCGCAGGAACTTAAGCAGGTCTCCGCCCGCGGCCTCCGCCTCGGCGCAGGCGGCGAGGATCTCGCGGCGCCGTTTGGGCGCCAGGCGCAGCAGCTCGCCGCGCACCTCGCGCAAAAAGCCCAGGTAGCCCTCGCACTCCTCGAGGGCGATCCGCGTCCATAATTTCGGAGGCCGTCCCAAGTTCAGCATGGCGGCGGCGACGACCGAGCGCGCGCCCCGCAAGCGGGCCAAGGCGGCCTCGACCTTGCCGCCCTTGGAGGGAATGCGCAGGAAGACGTACCAAAGCCCGTAAATCAGCTCGCCCACGTAGAGGGAAGGATCTTGGCGGTACTTGCGCCACTCGCCCCATTCCTTGAGGCGCAGGGCGAGATCGCTCCTCAGCAACTCGAGCTCGAGGCGATCGTCGGTCCAGCCGGCGCCGGGGCGGCCCCGCCGCCCTTCGGCCTCGATCCCGCGCAAGGCCGCAAGGTGGCGCCCGATCCGCGCCTCGGAGAGGTCCGCGCTGCGCGAGGCGTAGGGCTCCTCGCCCAGGGCCCCCGCCCAGACCGGCTGAAAGTCCATTAATTCCTTGAGATAGGCCCGCACCAAGCCCGCGACGTTATCCTTCATGGATTTTTTCCCTTTTCATTACCCGAAAATTCGAGAAAGGTTACGGCAGGAGCGTATTTCGTGGCCAAATGTCTTTATTGTCAAGAAAAGGCCGGCTGGTTTCAGGCCGTCTGCGGCGACTGCAAGGCGATGCTCGCCAAGCTCCAGGAGCTGGGGACGGGCTTTTCCTTCCGCGACCTGCTGGACGCCCTGATGGCGACCTCGGCCTCCAACGCCAAGATCGAAAAATTTCTCGACGCCGACCTGCGCGGCCAAGGCAGCATCCGCGACATGATCACCGCGCGCATGACCAACGAGCTGGCCATGCGGGTGGGGCAGCCCACGGACACCGACTCGCTGAAGGTCAAGCAGATCCGGGAAGAAGAGAAGAAGCGGCCGCAGATCCCGCTCAAGCCGGGTCAGTGCGACCCGCTGCGGAGATAACCGCCGCCGGCTCCACCCCGAAGGCCCCCGCCAAGGCCGCCGCGCTGAGCGGTCGCGTCAGGAAGGTCGCGAAGTCCTCGCGCTGGGGCATGGACTCGGCGAATGCCAGGGTCAAATAACTCGACAATCCGATCCAACGGGTCCCGCCTTGGGCGCGACTAAGCGGCTCGAGCGTCTCGCGCGCGGCCTCTTGTCCCAACAGGGCCCGGTCGAAGATCACCGCCAGGATGCGGCGGCCTTCGAAATGCCGCTCGAGGTGCTGCACGCCCTCGACCTCGATGACCGTCACCCGAGGGCCGAAATAGTCCTGCACCGCGCGGCGCGTGCCCTCTTCGGCGGCGATCAGGATGACCGCCTCTTCCAAGGAGGCCGCCTCCGGAGCCGGGGCCTCCGCAACGAGCGGGGTTAATGGGGGGGTAATCGTCTCCGCAACGGCGACGAGATCTCCGACCGATGGCTCGGGGCGAGCGATGGGCGTGACTTCCGCCAGACGGGGCTTGGCCTTAGGCGGCCTCGAGGCCGCCACCCGAGCCGGACGGGAGGGCTTTTTTTTTACGGGGAGGCCCGCCTCGGCCTTGGCCGCTACCGGCAGGACCAGCTGGCGCCGGGAAGAGCGGCGCATCTGGACGTCGAGCCGGTCGATCTTGAGCTCCAGCCGATCCAGGCGCTGGGCGAGCTCGTCGACCGCCATGGTACTGGCGATGCCCAAAAATTGGCAGAGCTTGAGTTTAAGGCTGGGAATAAGGCGAATGGAATAGACGTTCATAGCCGGATAGGCCTCCGCATCGGACGTAGGTATGGACTGGATTTTGACCTGGAAGAGGCCTCCCTCATGGCACCGGAGGGGGGACTTGTCAACCGTTAACGCGCCGACCGAAAGAAGAGCTTGAGGCGCTGGACGGCCTCGTCAAGTCGCTCGATGGAAAAGACGAAACGGTAGTGCCCGCGCACCCGCGCCCAATCCTCGGCATGCACCTTGAGGCCCGCCTCGCTGTAGAGGAGCTCGTGCAGGTTTTGGGGGGTGATCGTCGCCTGACCTCCGGCGCGCAGCTGCAGGCGCCGACCGTGCAGATAGCTTAAGTCGGCGAAGAGGGCGTAGCCGCCCTGGACCTCGGTGACGGGCAGATGGCGCTCGCGGAACAAGGATTCCAGGGCCATGGCCTTGGAGCTTAAGTAATAACGGTGCGGCTGGATCAGCTCTTGCCAGCGGCTCAAGTATTCCGGCGCGGCGGCCAAGGCCAGGGAATCGGGGACGGCCGACAGTTCGGCGCGCATCGCCTCGGCCAAGGCCGGATTGGGCGTCACCGCGTAGCCGAAACGCAGGCCGCCGGCGGCGAACTCCTTCGAGACCCCGCCGAAGGCGATCAGCCGGGGACCCAACTCGGGGGTCAAGACTTGCAGCGAAGGAACCCGGCGCCCGCGGATCCGGCCGAAATCCAGCATGCCGAAGACGTCGTCGAACATCAGGTAGCCCCGCGCGGCCCGGATCGCGCCGGCGATCTCCCGCCACTGCTCGGCGCTGTAATACTGGCCCGCGGGATTCGTGGGCTCGTTGAGCAACAGCGCGGAGACCCGGCGCGCGCCCTTGCCGTGGTCGGCGAAGGGGACCATCCCGGGACGCGCCAAGAAGCGATCCTCCGCGCGGGTCGCGAACTCGGCGACGCGCCCCCCCGCGATCTCGATGGTGGGATAGAAAAGCCCGTAGCTGGGCTGCGGGACCGCCACCTGAACGCCCTTCCCCTCCACCGCTCCGATGGCCCGGATCGCGGCCTCTAAGGCGGGGTGGACCCCCGCGGACAGGACGATCTGCTCGGGAGTGAAGTCGACGCCGCGGCTCTCGCGCAAGTATCTCGCCACCGCCGCGCGCGCCTCGGCGTCCAAGGCCTCGCGGGGCCGGGTCAAGGCCCCCAACAGCGCGGTGTCGAGGCGCAGCGGCGCCCGCCACTCGGACTCTCCGAAACTCATGTCGATGGGATCGGGGTGCTCGCCCTTCGGCGCGCTCTCGAAGGCCGCCCGCGAGCTTAAGGATCGCGACACGGGCGAATCGGGCAAGGAAGGCGCCAATACGGGCTCGATGGAGCCGTGCAAAGCGCTTCCCGGCAGGATACCCCGCGGCAAATCCCGCAAAAATCTCAAATAGGCGTTTTGCACCAAGCTTGAGGCCCGCGAATAGGTGACGTCGCCGTAACGGGCGAGCGATCCATGGATCGCGGAGCTGGCGGTCATCGCGACCGCCATGGGAAAGGCCGGGCTTTGGTAGCGCCGATCCAGCGACTGCACAAAGTGGATGTAGGGCAAGGCCTCGGGGTGCTCGCTCAAATATTGCGCCGCGGGATGGGCTCGTCCCGGCGCGGGAAGCGGGTGATCCTCAAGGACCACGACGTGGCTGCGGCGCTCCACCGCCGCCGCGAAAAGCGGGAAAAATTCCTCGCCCCCGGCCCAGGCCTCGCGCGGCAGGCGCAGGACGACCGCGTCGGGCCGCTGCGCCTCCACGGCATTTTGCAGCGAGACGGGGTCCGGCCGCATCGGAAGGACGTTCAGGCGTCGCAGGCCGGGCGGCGGCTCCGCATCCGCGGCTCCGCCGTAGAGCACGCGCCCGCCTTCCGGCAGACCGACCCTCAGCAGGCCCTCGAGCAATACGTCGGAGGAAGGCCCCAGGAAAAGCAGATCGGGCGGCAGACTGACGCCCCATTCGGGCGCCAGTTCGGCGGCCAAGGCCTTGCGCAGGCCCTCGTGCTCGCTGCCGGGGTCCGGGGTGTAGCCGAGGCGCGTCGGCTGCGCGGTCTCGGCGGCCAGTGCCGAACGCAGCAGGTTCGCGTAGAGGCGGCCCTCGGTCAGGTACAGCATGTGGTAGACCTCGGGGCGCCCCACGGCCTCGGCGGCGGAGATCGGGGTATTGGGATCTTCCTTGAGGAAAAATTCGAAGCGCTGCCGGTTGTTGGCCTCGAGGCGGGCCAGCTCGGAGAAATCGGTGGTCGGGTCCTGTTGGATCAATTGCCCGTATCGGACGCCGGGGTGAAAACCGCGGCGCGCCAGCAGGTCTTCCAAGATCGGCCGCCCTGGCCTGCCGCCCAAATTGAACAAGATACGGCCGTCTTCGGTGAGTCGCTCCCGCGCCTGACCGAGGGCGCGGTCGATCAGCCCCAAACCGTAGCGATCCCAGTAGGTACCCTCGCTGGGGTAGTAATCGGCGACGGCGCGCAGGCTCTCGACGCCGCCGTTGCGCGGAACCTGCGGCAGGCAGGCGAGGATGAGGTCCGCCTTCATCCCTTCCGGCAGCGGCGCCAGGAGGTCGCCGGTCCGGAAGCTCACGCCCTCGACGCCGTTGAGGGCGGCGTTGAGGCGCCCGACCACCGGGGCATGAGGATTGCGGTCGACGCCGATCACCTCGCGGGCCAAGCCCAGTTTGGCCGCGAGGATCGAAACCCAGCCCGTCCCCGAGCCGATCTCGACGGCGCGCTCCACCGGACGGCGGTCGCGGCGAAACTCTTGGACGATGCCCTCGGCGAAGACGCGGGACCATTGCTCGGGGAGGAAGGTCGTGGGCAGGCTCACGATGGTCAAGGGATCGCGGACGCCGGGAATGGCGTAACGGCGGGCGAGGATGCCCCTCCCCTCCGGAGTCCGATCGGTCATGGAGACCAGGCGCTCGACGGCCTCCCTTGCCAAGGGCGCTTGGGCGGGATCGCGCAGCCGGGCCTCCAAGACCTGCGCGACCATCAAGGCCTGTGCCTCGCCCTCGCGGCTGGCCTCCAGCAGGCGCATCGCCCAGAGCGTGGGATTTTCCCCCGCCTGCGGGGCGAGCGCGGAGGCGGCTCGAGGAGGCGCCTCCGCCGCGGCCGGGGGCTTGGGCGAGGCTGCGCCCCGCCATTCCTCTTCCGCATAGGGCCGGCGGATTTCCACGGGGCTCCGCAGGTGGTCGCCGGCGTCGAAGCGCAGGCGCATGCCGAGGCGCGGACCGTCGGCGAACACGACGCGGCCGCCCGAGGGATCGGGAAGGGTCTGCGAGCGCGCCAATTCTTTCTTCCCCCGGTGACTCCGCAGGAAGGCCTCCCAGCCGCGAAGGTTGGGGCTGTCGTACAAGGCGCGCTGCAGTTCGGGCACGAAGTGCTGTTGGACGCTGTGAGCCCGCGGCGTACCGCGCTCGATGCTCACCGCAATCTCGGAGGGTCCTTTGAAATGCGGACGCCCGCCCCAATCCTCGGAATAGGCGCGAAGCGTTTCGGAAGCCCGCAGACGCTCGACAAGTTGGGGGTCGCGCTCGAGCAACTCGCCGAGGATTCGGATCCCCGACCGCCACTCCTGGTGGTCGCGGGACGCGAGCTTGTCCGCGATGCGGGTATAGCCCCGCTCACCTGACGCCAAGATCTCGTGAATCAGGTCGCGCAGGGCCTTCACTTCGGCCTCGCGACCCCGCTCGGCGACGTCCTGAAACAGGCCGCGCCAGGGCCGGGCGCGAGACGACTCGCCGCCGCCCTCGCCTTCCATCATCATAAGCGCGGGGCGGGAGAGGAGCGCCTCGAGGGATTCCCGCCCGCCGGTGCGGGGACCGGAGGCCGTCGCGAGGGCGGGGCGCCAGCCCCAATTCGCGTCCAGCGGCGGCCGGGAAATGCGCGGCAGGGTCGCCATCTCGTGGAGGCGAAGCTCCATTTCGCGCACCCGCCCCGCCCAACCGGGCCCCAGCAGCTGATGGCTCAGGCGGCCGCCGACGTTGAATTGCAAGAGCATGACCAGGGAATCGAGCAAAGTGGTCGCGCCGTCGACGGGCCGACGCAGGCCGGCGGCCTCTTCCAAGCGATGCCCGAGGACGATGCCGGCGAACATCCCCGTCTGGTGGAACAGCGTTTGTAGGGGCCGTTCGCGAAGGGCCCCCGCGGATCCCGCGATGCGACGATAGGCCGAACTCGCCCCAAATCCCGTCAGCTTCAAGGCCCCCAAGGTCAGCCCGGCGCCGGCCAATTCGTGAACATTGGTCGCGAGATCCCAGGACTGCGAGCCGGGAGCGGCGAATTCCCTGAGCCCCTTCCCCGTCGCCCAGAAGGCCGGGACCTCGAGTAGAAACGCGCCGCCGGAAGCGAGGGCGCGTGCGCCGAATCCCTGAGTGAGAAAATTTCGCGTCGGCGAGGCCAAGAGGCGCGACAGGAGGGACGCGCGCGAAAGCGTGAAGACCGCCGAGCCCGCCGTCATCGCGAGCAGCATCGTCGGATCGGAGGCCTCGCGGGCGAAGCGCCGGGCGAGGAACTCGAAGCGCGGGCCCGCGGCGCCGCGGCCGAGGATGGCGTCAAGCTGGCGTTGCGCGCGCGCCTGTAGGGGCCGTTCGCGAGCGGCCCCTACAACCGCCGTGTAAATCTCAGCGGCCGTCTCCAAATCCCCCGCGGCCTCCCGCCTCATCCCCAAACCCAAAAGCCCCTCGAAAAAAAGCCGTGAGTCGGTCTCCCGCGCGAGCGACTCCAACTCCGCACGCAAGTCGCCGCGGCTTCGCGCCAAAATTGGACTTAAGATGTCGGAGAGATTCGAGCCAGGCGCCGCCTCGGCAGAGACATTCCAACCCCGCCGGGTTCGCCCCGCGCCCTCGCCGGGAAACCCTGGAAACATATTACCTTAATAAAAACAGGTGGTTAAAATTTTAGTATTACAAGTTTGAACTCGGCGCGGCGAGGGAAAAGTTGCGTGGTCCAGCAAAACGCCGAACCCTGGATTCCCAAAAGCAAATGCCGCCGGCGGGTATCACAGCCCCCCACCGCCGGCGGCATCGCTTTCGCCACGATCGCGCTTGCGGAAAGCCCCCCTGCCGCAAGCGGACTATTGAGGTTTCGTGGCCGGGACTAGAACGGGGTCGGGACGCGTCGGGTCGGGATAGGCCTCGAAGTCGGCCTCGCGATCCATGTCTTTCAATCCATACTCGAAGGGATTGAAGGCCGGCGCCAGGCGGTCGTCGGCGGCCTGCAGGATGCCCAGCAGGATGACGCCCTTGGTCAGCTTGTCCAAGCCCTTGCCGCTCAACTCCGCGGCCTTCTTCAGCTGGGCCGACTGCGCGGCGCTCAGGGGCGGGAGGTCCTTGAAGAGGAAAGTCTTCAAGGACTCGCCCATGCGGTCGAATATCTTCCCGATTCGGCCCGCGGGCCTTTCGAATTGCTTGCCGAGCAGCGCGAACTGATTGGCTTCGACCTCGGCGGCGAGCCTCGCGTCTTTCCAGACTCCGATCGGAACTACTTTACGCGCCCAGCCGGCCTTGCCCAAAGGCGAGAGCCTGGCAAGGAAGGAACCTTCGCCCCACCAGACGCGCGCCACCTGACCCCATCCCTGCAGACGTCCCAGGGTGAAGGCGTCGCCGACGCTGCCCAAACTCTTGGAGCCGAGGTTCAGGACCAGCGCGCCGTCGACCATGCGACCGACCATCTGCATCTCGGCCTCGTCGCTCCAGGCCCGCCACTGGGTCGGCTCGCAGAAGGTCCCGCCCAAGCAGAAGATATTGGTCAAGCCCACCGCGGCCATGTTGTTGAATCCGCCCAAGGGGTCGCCGTTCATTTCGGCCAGGCTGGCCCGCGCGCCCTGGTGCATCGTCTCGTCGAAGGCGGCGTCGCCGGTGGCCGCCTTGACGCCCAGGAAGCGAAAAATGGTGCGCGCGACGTAGAGGTTGTTGCGTCGGCCGCTGTAGTTCCAAAAGCTGGAGAACCAGCCGGCCGAGGTGTTGCCGCCTCCGTAGCCGAGAAAGCCCGGGCGCTCGGCCGTGGCGAACTCCTCGAGCTTTTGGTAGGCCTCCTTGCGGTCGTCCAGTGCGAGGATCGAGCGAAGGCGCGTCGCGGCGAGCTCATCCTCGAGGACCGCGGCGGTCGCGGCGTCCAATTTCCTCAAGGCCTCGTCGAGGCGACCCTCCAGGGCCCAAGTCTCGCCCCCGGCGACGCCCTCGGCGATTGCCCGCTTCAAGGCCGCGATGGCTTGTCCGCGCGCCTCGTATTGGGAACGCGCCGCCACCTCGGCCAAGGCGTCCCCTTGCAGCACCGGGGCCTCGCCCCAGAGGCGCTGGACGCCGTAGGGGACGAAGGCCAAGACGTTGGTCGCCGTCTTGGTCAGGCTGTTCAGCGAAAACACCGCATGCGCCTGGCGGACCTCGTCGACCAAGATCCCGTAGTTGTACTGCTCGAGCAGCTCGAGGATGGGACGGAAGCTCAGCTCGGCCTTGAACTCGAGCATGTTCTCCGCGAGAGGGCGGTAGCGGCGGGCCATCAGGTCCTCGACGCTGGCCAGGAATTTTTCCGGGTCCACCGGGGCGGCCTGCTCCTCCGCGAGGCCGGCCTTCAGCAGGGCTTGGGCCTCCGCGAGTTCGAGGGTTTTGTTTTTATCTAGGTCGGCGTCCCGCAGGGTCTCGACCCAGGCCTTCTCCTCCTCGAGGCTCCGGGCCTCCGTCGTTCCCTTCCCGTCCACGATCCGTTTGAGCTCGCCGACGCTCTCGCCGGTCCAGGGATCGACGGCCTTCTCGACGATGAGGTCGGTCCCCTTGAAACGAGGCGCGGCCTCCTCGGGGGAGAGTTTCATCAGGTTTTCCAGGTGCAGGACATCCAAGGCCTGGATGTCGACTTTTTCCGGCTTCGGCGGCGTCATCGTGTCCCCTTCGCGTGATTCGGCGAAGCCGAGCGAAGCCCCGCGCGACGGACGAAGGCCCGACGCGCCGCGCTTCGCCGAGCGGCGCCAGGCTCGGGACGCAGGGCGGCCCGAGCGGTGATGGAATCGGCACGAATGGTCGGTGGATTGGGAAAGCCGGAGTGCTGAACTTTCGGTACCAAGTACCGTTTGTGCCCCTGCCCTCGGCGAAAAACCGAGGGCCCCCTCTTTCAGCAAGGCATTTATCGACAAGGCCGTTCGGGCGTTGCTAAAAAATCCCGCCCCGCCGTAACGCCCCCGCGCTTGAAACTTTTTTCGGACAATGCGATGGCTTCCGCATGAACTGGAATACCCAAGTCAAAATCAAGGTCCGCTTCGCCGACGTCGACATGATGGGGCATTTGAACAACGCCAAGTACGTCACCTACCTCGAGGAGGGGCGCGTCGCCTATTTTCAAAAATTCCCCGAGCTGGACTTCACCGTCGGCGATCCCGAGTCCCGCGACAGCGTGATCGTCGCCTCCCTGCAGCTCGACTATCGCTCGCCGGCCTACCTGAACGAGACGCTGGTCGTCGCCCTGCGCACCGTCGAGATCAAGCGCTCGAGCTTCGTCATCGAGTATGAGGTGAAGGAAGAGGAAAGCGGCCGCCTGGTGGCGAGGGCGCGGACGGTGATGGTGTATTTCGATTACCGCAAGCAGAAGAGCCTGGAGATTCCGGAGGGGCTGCGCGGGAGGTTCGAGGCGGTGGAGGGGCGGGAGTTTCCAAAGCCGTAAGGGCCTGCCCCTACTTGTAGACGATCTCCAAAACCTCGAATTCCTTCTCCCCCCGCGCCGTCTTGAGCTTGACCAGGTCGTCGACCGTCTTGCCGATCAGCGACTTCGCGAGCGGCGACTCGACCGAGATGCGGCCCGCCTTCACGTCGGATTCGTGGACGCCCACGATCTGATAAGTCACTTCTTCCCCCGAATCCGTGTCGCTCAGGCGAACCGTCGCGCCGAAGACGACCTTCTCGTGATCCAGCCCCGACGGGTCGATCACCTGGGCGCAGGCGACGATCTCTTCCAACTCGGCGATACGGCCGGCGATGTGGGACTGGCGCTCCTTCGCGGCGGAATACTCGGCGTTTTCCGAGAGGTCGCCGTGGGCGCGGGCGACCTCGATGTCGCGGATGTTCTCGATCTTGTCGACGGTCTTCAGCCGCTTCAGCTCTTCTTTGAGCTTCGCGAGTCCGTCGGGGGTCATGGGGATGGGGGCGCGCATAGGGGTCCTACCAGATGAGATTGTATTGTTTGGCGTCGGCGGCGGGGGCCTTGGCGTCCAGGTCCCATTCGACCTGGACGCTCTTCCGGTCGCTGCCGTCGCGGGTCATGTAATACACGTGGCCGTGCTTGAGCCCGTAGTCGTAGACCTCTTTGGTGATCTTCACGTCGT
>JADYZQ010000276.1 GCA_020853015.1 Deltaproteobacteria bacterium | reverse complement strand
GCCGGCGGGCGGCTTCCGCGGACCCGGAAAGCTCCCGGGCCCTGCGCTGGAATGAAGAGGCCGAGTGGCTGGAGCGGGCACCGACCGCAGGCCTCTCCGAATTTTTTGAGAGCCTGCACCCCCTGCGCTCCTTTTATTCCCGGAATATGAAGGTCTCTGGAATGGAGGGGATGCGCTGGTTGCAGGGGATGCAGGAACGCCTCTTCGCCGAGGTTCGTAGTCGCGAGGCCTATGCGGAATACCTGCGCCCGGAAGCCCAGCCTCTCCCTGCCTTGGAGCTGCCCCGCGGCATGACGGCGCCCTCCACGCTCCCGGAAGGGATGGCGAGCGTCGGGACGGTTTTGCGTCTCTCGGACCGGCGAGACGCCATGGAACAGCCCCTGGCCTATGTTCGGCTGGCGGACCTGGTGACGAATCAGGAAGTGGTCTCGGAGGGCAGGCTCGCGGAGTACCGCGGACAAGTCCGCGACCGCGTCGATTTCGCCAAGCCCGCGCAAGTGGGTTTCCACCCGCGGACGGGCCGCTGGTTCCTCCTGGACGGCCACCATCGGGCGCTCGCGGCGATGTTGGAGGGGAGGGCCTTTCTCCTCGCCACTCAAGCGAAGGCCTTCGGGCCGAGCGCGAACTATCGCAGCCTGTCCGAGCTGCGCCGGGTCTCGCGAGAGGAATACGAGGCCGTGGCCGACCGCAACGAGCGCGGCGCGGGGATGTCCGAGTCGGCCATGCTGACCGGTTTCGAGAGTCTTGAGGGTCTAGCGGGCTCCGCGCGCAAGGAAGGTCCAAGCCGTGGTTCTTGGAGCGAGGTCCTGCGGCGCCTGTTCCACCGACGTTAAAACCCCGTCAGGATCTCCCCGTCGATCATCGCGAAATCGACCCGTTTGGCGGCGAAGACCGAATCCAAAGGCGTTTCCGCCGCACTCACCGCGATCAGGTCCGCCTTCTTGCCTGGCGTCAGCGAGCCGATCTCGGCCTCCAGGCCCAAGGCCTTCGCGCCGCCGAGCGTCGCCATGACGAAGATCTCGTCCCGGCCCAATTCCGGGAAATTCGCGTGAGTCTTGCGCAGCACTTCGAACATCGAGAGCGTCTCCGCGCTGGCCAGGCTGTCCGTGCCGAGGGCGAGGTTCAAGCCGGCCGCGCGACAGGCCGCCATCGGGAAGGGGCGATGCCCGAAATATTGGTGGGAGAAGGGGCAGTGCACCAGGCTGATCCCCCGCGAGGCGAGGAGACGGATCTCAGCATCGCTGAGATAATTGCCGTGCACCGCCAGGATGCGGGCGTCCAGCACGCCCGCGGCCTCGAGCTCGGCGATCGAGCTTTCCGCCTCGCGGCGCAGCGGGTTGCCGCGCTCGGCGATGAAGTCGTGCAGCGTCCCGCATTTGTCCGCGAAATACCGGCGCTCCGCCTCGCTCTCGGCCAGGTGAACGGAGTGGACTCGCGAGGGATCTTGCAGCAGGCGCTTAAGCACCTCCGGCGCCAACGCGTGGACGGAGTGCGGGCTGGGGACGATCTCGAGGCGCGAGGGCACGCGGCCCCACTGCTCGGCGAAGAGCTCGGCGGCCCGCGCCATGTCGGCGGCGACCTCGGGGACCACGCCCAGGACCTCGACGAAGGCCTTGCCTCGAAGCGGCGAGCGCAGCAGGGACTCGGGGTTGGAGGCGACGCTCAGGTGGTCGCCCACGCAGGTGGCCCCGCCGCGCAGCAGGCGCAGGACGCCTTCGTGCATTTCCTGGTCCTGACGCTGCGGCTCGAGGGCCTGCTTGGCCCCCAAGACCGCCCGGATCCAGCCGACGAATTCTCCCGGATACGGAAGCCCCTTCAAGGCCGTCAGCTCGAGGTGGGCGTGGGCGTCGACCAAGCCCGGCGCGACGACGGCCTCGCCCAGGTCGAGGCTCTGCCTTTCCTTCTTGGCCTCTTCCGGCAGGTCCGCGCGGGGGCCCGCGTAGCGGACGCGGTCGCCCTGGATCCAGAGGGCGGCCTCGGCGACCGGCGCCCGGCGGGGGTTCAGGAGGTGCGAGGCGTAGAGCAGCATCAGCGGATCTTCTTTCCGGCCTCGCGGATCGCGAGGGCCCATTCGGATTTTTCCAAATACTCCTGCCAGAAGGGGCTGTTCCAATTATCCCAGTTGATCAGGCCGTTGTAGGTTTGGTCGGCCTCGCCCAAGACGCCGGCCGCGGCGCGGTTTTTCGGGTCCGCCCCTTTCAGCCAGGCGGCATAGGCCTTCAGGGCATAGAAACGCTCCGAATTTGCGGTGAAGTATTCCCGTATCGCCCGGCTCTCTTCCTCGGCGCTCCAGGGATCCGAGCGGGCCTTGGCCGCCTCGGGCTTCGGCAGGTCTTTCAGCCCCGAGAGGCGGAAGTTCAGGGAGCGGTACCATTCGGTGCGGACGGGGGCGAAGAGCTTGCCGGAATTCGCCTTCATGAATCGCGCGAAGGCCAGGAGTCCGGCAGGGCCGGTTTCCGCGGAGAGACGGGCCGCCTCCCGCCAAAGCTGGGCGCGCTTCGGCGAGCCTTCCAATAGAGCGGCGCCGCCGTTCCAATCGCCCCGCGCTGCCGCCCGCGCGGCCAGGGCGAGGCAGGCTTCCTCGCGCCAGGGTCCCGCCGGGCCGCGGCAAATACCTTGCAAGGTGGGCGTGTCGAACAGCACGCGCACCAGGTAGCGTTTGGCATCGTCGGGCAACTTGGCGACGGCCAAGGCCTTCGCCCATTCGCCGCGGGCAAGGAAGGTGCGGGCCCGCAGCAGGTCGCCGGCCGGATCGGATTTCAAGAGTTGGGCCTGGGCGAGGGCGTCGTCGAGCCGTCCCGCCCGAAGCAGGGCCATCAACCGAAGCTGGGCCCAGAGCTCGCTGGGCGCCGCGGCCCGAGCCGGGAAGGCGGCGGGCAGGGGCCGGCCGTCCTTCGTCATCGCGACCGCCTGGCTGAGTAGGCGCTCTTGCAGGTTGAGGGCCCAGGGGGCGGGGAGGGCGCGCTCGGCGAGGCGCCAGTCCGAGTCCCAGGCGGCGGGCTCGGGCTTCAGGAAGGGGAGCAGGGCGGTCTTCAAGACGGGGTCTTGCCCCGCGTCGCCGGCTCGAGCGGGATTCAGGCCCTGCTTGAGCAGGAAGCGCATCTCGCCCAAGACCCGCGCCAGGCGCCGCGGGTACAGCGCAAAAAGTAGGTCCCAGGCCTTATCCGCTTGGCCTTGATAATAGTGGGCCCGCAGCCGGGCGAGCCGGACGAGATCCGCGAGCGGATGCCCGGGAAACTCCCGGAGCCAGGAATCCGCGGCGCCTTCGAGGCCCCGCCAGGTCTGGGGGGAGGTGTTTTTGCGGATCTCCTCCAGCCAACCGTTCGGGATCTCGCCGCGAAATTTTTCCTGCAGCGCGATGAAGCGCAGCGTGGCCGCGCGCGGGCCTTGGGGAAATTGCTCGGCGAGTTTCGCGGCGTCGGAGCGAGCGGCGAGGCGGACGATCCAGCCCTGCTGCAGGGCCAAGGGCAGCGACAGCATCTCCCAGGGGCGCTTCGGCGGCGGGGGCCAAAGGCCGCCGGCGGACAGGAAGTACTTCTCCAAGGTCTGGGCGGAAAGCGGGGGCAGGGACGGTTTTAGGTCCAGGTATTCGAGCGCGCGGGCGAAGGCCTTCTGATTTTGGTTCGCGAGGGCGAGCGGCATGTCGAGGACCTGCTCGACGACGCGGCGGGCCTCGGCCTCGGTCGCCGAAGCGTCGCCGCGACGCAGGGCCGCCTCGAAGGCCTCGAGGCTCGCGCCGGAATAGCCGGGCGCGCTTTCCGTTCCGTCCAAGTCCCAGCGGTTCTCGTAGGAGAGCCTCCAGAGATCCTCCACCTGGCCTTGCCGCGCGGGATCGACGTGGAAGGGATAGAGAAAGAGAAAGGCTTCGATCGTATAGCCGTCGACGAAGTGGTAGAGGGGGTTCAGGGTCTGCTCGAGCAGGGCCTCGACGGGGGAGAGCACCTCGCCGACCGGGAAATATGACGGGCCGCCGCAGGCGCGGGGCTCCCTCGGAACCGACAAGGCGGCGAGAAGGCCCGCGATCAGGAAGAAGCGTTTCATGGTCTCCTTTCAAGGGAGGGCAGCAGGTGGGCCCAGGACTTTCCGGCGGGGAAGACCCAGAGGCCGCGATACCAGGGATTCGCGGCGAAGTCGGGGAGGGCGGAGAACCAAAGCCGGTGCTCGGTCTTCGTCTCGTAGGCCTTGCCGCGCTCGAAGGCGCCCAGGCCCAGGCGAAAGGGGAGCGCGTGGGTCTTAAGCTGAGCCGCGAGGTCTTGTGCGGCCAGACCCTCGGGAAGCCCGCCCGTGTCGAAGACTTGCAGGATATGGCCGGCGACGATTCCCTGCAGGCGCTTGCCGAAGTCCGGGTCTTGCAGGTGCGAGATAAGGCTGGTGATCCAGAGCCTGCGGTCGCGCCGGGCGCCCGACTGCAGGCGCCGCAAGACTTCAGCCCACTCGCCGAGGCGCCGCTGCGGGCAGTCGTAGTCGAGCTGCCACTCCAGGATCTCCGTGCCGGCGGCGGCCGCGCGCCGCTCCAAATCGGACAGGGCGGTCTCGAGGGAGGCCGCGAGCTCGGGGGCGGGGAGGGCCTCCCAGGCCCGGTGGAAGCTCTCGTCGAGCCGCACCACGGCGGCGATCGGCGAGGCCCCGGCGAGGGCGGGGGAGAGGGCGCGGCGCGCCTCGAGCCGGCCTTCGGCGAAGGAGAGCGTCGCGATCCAGGGCGAAGGGATCAGGTCGGGCACGGCGGCCTTCGTCTTGGCGAAGACGGCCGCGTCCCGGGCGGACCATATCCATTGTCCGAAGGAGGCTTCGGCGCCCGAAACCGCACCCGCCGTCCCGGAAACCCAGGCCGCCAAGGTCCAGCCGATCAGCATGCCGAAGAGACGCGCTTTCATGCGTTGCGAGGCTTAATGAAGGTAGCGGTAGAAAGTATCGCGTTGCCGCGGGACCTTGCCGCTCTCGGACACCACGCGCCGCAGCTCGTCGACGCTGGTGCGGTTGGGGACGCCGGTGGAGCGGACGACGTTTTCCTCCAGCAGGGTCGAGCCCATGTCGTTGCCGCCGAACTGCATCGCGATCTGGGCCACCTTG
>JADYZQ010000275.1 GCA_020853015.1 Deltaproteobacteria bacterium | reverse complement strand
TGCACGCGGTCGGCATCGCGATGGCGGCGAAATTCAAAAAGGACCCGGTCGCGGTGGCCGCCTATTTCGGCGACGGCGCGACCAGCGAGGGCGACTTCCACGAAGGCCTGAATTTCGCCGGCGTCTATCAAACCCCCAACGTCTTTATCTGCCAAAACAACCAATGGGCGATCTCGACGCCGCGCACGATCCAGACGCGCAGCGAGACGCTGGCGCAAAAGGCGCTGGCCTACGGCTTTTCCGGGCTGCAAGTCGACGGCAACGACATCCTCGCGATGTACCGCGCGACCTCGGAAGCGGCGAAGCGCGCCCGCGAAGGCGGCGGACCCACTTTGATCGAGTGCCTCACCTACCGGCTGGGGGTGCACACCACCTCCGACGACCCCAGCCGCTATCGGGACGAGACGGAGGTCCAGGCCTGGCGGGCCAAGGATCCCCTCGACCGTTTTGAAAAATACCTCCTTGCCAAGGGCGTCCTGGCCGCCGGGGACCGGGAAAGCCTCGCCGCCGAGATCGGCGAGCGGCTCAAGGCCGCGGCGGAAGAGGCCGAGGAGATCTGCCGCAACTTGAGCCCCGACGAGATGTTCACCTACATGTATGCCGACATCCCGGAATTCCTGAAGCCCCAGCGCGAGGACGTCCTCGCCCAAAGCGTCTCGCTGGAGCCGGGCGGGAGGGCGCATGGATAAGCTCACCCTCGTCCAGGCCGTCAACCGGGCCCTGCTGATCGCGATGCAGGAAGACCCCGACGTCGTCCTGCTGGGCCAAGACGTCGGCAAGGCGGGCGGCGTGTTCCGCGCCACCGAGGGCCTGCAGGAGCGCTTCGGCAAGGAACGCGTCCTCGACACGCCGCTCGCGGAGGCCGCCATCGTGGGCTGCGCCGTCGGCATGGCGCTCTATGGAATCAAGCCGGTGGCGGAACTGCAGTTTTCGGGTTTCGCCTACCAGGCCTTCCACCAGATCGAGCAGCACGTCTCGCGCTACCGCAACCGCACGCGCGGGGAATACCCGCTGCCGATGGTGATCCGGATGCCCTACGGCGGCGGGATCCGGGCCTTCGAGCACCACTCCGAGAGCCGCGAGGCCTATTACGCGCACACGCCGGGACTCAAGGTCGTCATTCCTTCGACGCCGAGCGACGCGCTGGGCCTGCTGCGCGCGGCGATCCGCGATCCCGACCCCGTGATCTTCATGGAGCCGAAAAAGATCTACCGCAGCCTCAAGGAGGAAATCCCCGCCGACGCGCCGCTCGTCCCCCTCGGCCGAGCCAAGCTGGTGAAGAGCGGCGAGGATCTCACCTTGATCTCTTACGGGGCCATGATGCCGGTGGCCCTCGAGGCGGCGGAACAGCTGGGCGGCGATCCTTCGATCGAGGTCCTCGACCTGCGCACGCTCAAGCCCCTCGACGAGGCGACCCTGGTCGCCTCGGTGCGGAAGACCGGGCGGGCGGTGGTGGTCCACGAGGCGCCGCGCGGCCTGGGCATGGGGGCGGAGATCTCGGCGATGCTCATGGAGCGGGCCTTCCTCTCGCTGAAGGCCCCAGTTGCCCGGGTGACGGGCTACGACGTGCAGATGCCCTACTACCAGCTGGAAAACTACTACATGCCGAGCGTCGCCCGCGTGGCGCAGGCCCTGCGCGACACCCTTTCCTATTGATTTTGTTTGTATCGCGGCGGAACTTGCGAGATCCTTGTCCCGTCGTCTTAATTGCCGCGAACGAGGTGTCGAATGCCGAAGGATTTTATCTTTCCGGATTTAGGCGAAGGCGTCGCCGAGGGCGAGCTGGTCAAATGGCTCGTCAAGGAGGGCGACTCCGTGAAGGAAGACCAGGACGTCGCCGAGGTCGAGACCGACAAGGCCCTAGTTTCCATACCCTCTCCCCACGGGGGGGTCGTCGAGAATCTTCACTTCAAGGAGGGGGACAAGATCCCGGTGGGCGCGGTGCTGATGAGCTTCCGGGACGGGCCCGCGGCCGCCGCGCCCGAGGCCAACAAAGGGCCGGAGTCCAAGCCCGAGCCGATTCCAGACAAGGCTGCCGCCAAGCCTTCGCCGCCTCCCGCGGCGGAGGCGAGGCCCGACGCCCCAAGCCCGTCCGCCGCAAAACCGGCGCCCGCCGTTCCCGAGCCCAAGCCCGTGGAAGGCGCCCCGTCTCCCGCGCCATCCAAACTGCCCGTCCTAGCCACCCCGCACACGCGGAAATTGGCCCGCGAGCTGGGCGTCGACATCGAGACCGTCCGAGGGAGCGGCGAGAACGGCCGCGTGACCGAAGACGACGTGCGGCGCGCCGCCGCGCCTGGCGCGCCCGTCGCCAAGCCGAGCCCCCTACCCGCCGCCCAGGCGGCCCCCGCGCCGGCGCCAGCGGTCGCTCCGGAAACGGCCGCGGCGGATTTCGAAAAATACGGCCCCGTGCAACGCATCCCGATCAAAGGGATCCGCCGCAAGATCAGCGAGCACATGCTGACGACGGCCCACCAGACCGTCATGGTCACCCACATCGACGAGGCCGATGTCGACGCCTTGATGCTTCTGCGCCAAGAGAAGAAAAAATACGCCGAGGAGCGCGGCGTCAAGCTGACCCTGCTGCCCTTCCTGATGAAGGCCTGCGTGATCGCGCTGAAAAACTACCCCTACCTCAACGCCAGCCTGAGCGGCGACGAGATCGTGCTGAAGGATTACTTTCATTTCGGCTTCGCGGTCGACACCGACGCGGGCCTGATGGTGCCGGTGATCCGCGACGTCGACCAGAAGAGCATCATGCGCCTGGCCACCGAACTGGTCGACTTAAGCGAACAGGCCCGCAAGCGCAGCATTTCGCTGGAGGCCCTGAAGGGGCACAGCTTCTCGATCACGAATATCGGCAGCATCGGCGGCCGAGCCTTCACGCCCATCCTGCACTATCCCGATTCGGCCATCCTGGGCCTGGGAAGGACCTATCAAAAGCCGGTGGTGCGGGGCGGAGAGATCAAGGTCGCCAGCGCCCTACCGCTCTGCCTGACCTTCGACCACCGCGTCACCGACGGGGCGACGGCGGCGCGCTTCACCAACGAGGTGATCAAGTATTTGAGCGATCCGGATTTATTATTGTTGGATGATGGGGATTAAATGGTCGTCGGAGATCTCACCGAATCCACCGAAGTCGCCGTCTTGGGCGGCGGGCCGGGCGGCTACGTCGCCGCTATCCGCCTCGCCCAGCTGGGCAAGGAAGTGACTCTCATCAACGACGACGTCCTGCCGGGCGGAGTCTGCCTGCTGCGCGGCTGCATCCCTTCGAAGGCGCTCATCGAGGCCGGAAATCTCCTGCACCGCATCCCGGCCGCGGCCGCCATGGGCGTCCTGGCCGACAACCCGCGCGTCGATTGGCCCGTCCTGCAAAAGTGGAAGGATTCCGTCGTCCAGAGGCTCGGTCGCGGCGTCGAGCAACTGCTCAAGCAGCACAAAGTCAAGACCCTCGCGGGCCGAGGCGCCTTCGTAGGTTCCCATAGCCTCGAGATCCGAACCGAATCCGGACCGCGGCATCTCGCCTTCGAGCAGGCCGTCGTCGCCACCGGGAGCCGGCCGCGCCCGCTCCCCGACCTGCCCTTCGACGGCGAAAAAATCATCTCCTCGGATCAGGCCCTCACCCTCCCGGAAATTCCCCCTTCCCTCCTCGTCGTCGGCGGAGGTTACATCGGCCTGGAGCTGGGCGAGGTTTACGCCAAGCTGGGAAGCCGGGTGACGGTCCTCGAGGCCCTGCCGGAATTGCTCCCCGGCACCGACCCGGCCTTGGTACGGCCCGTGAAGAAGAAATTGGAGTCTTTGGGCGTGCAAATCCTGCTGAAGACGCAGGCGAAAAAAATAAAGCCGGCGGACCGCGAGGTCATGGTGGAGTGGACCTCGGAAGACGGCGCCTCCGGTCAAGTGACCGCGAACCGCGTCCTGGTGGCGATCGGCCGCGTCCCGAACAGCGAGGGCTTGGGCCTGGGGGCCCTCGGCGTCGCGCGCGACGCGAAGGGCTTCGTCAAGGTGGACGCGCGGCAGCGCACCTCCTTGTCCCATATTTACGCGATCGGCGACGTCGCGGGCGGCATCCAGCTGGCGCACAAGGCCAGCCGCGAGGGCGTCGTCGCGGCCCACAACATCGCCGGCGAGGCCGACGCCTTCGACAACCAGGTGCCTGCGGTGATCTTCACCGACCCCGAGATCGCCTACGTCGGGCTGAGCGAGGCACAGGCCAAGGAGCGCGGCATTGAGACAAGCTCGGGGATGTTCGGCTTTCCCGCCAACGGCCGGGCCCTGACGCTGGACGACACGGAGGGCTTCATCAAGGTCGTGGCCGAAAAATCCTCGCGTCGCATCCTGGGCGTTCAAATGGTCGGCCCCCACGTCTCCGAGCTGATCTCGGAGGCGACCTTGGGGCTGGAGATGGGCGCCTTCGTCGCGGATTTGGACCTCACCATCCACCCCCACCCCACGCTGAGCGAGGCCCTGCACGAGGCCGCAGAGGGAGTATCGGGGATGGCCATTCATCGGTATCACACAAAAAAATATTAATATAATCAATGTGTTATAGTTTTTATTATATGTATATACATTGTATATATTAATTATTTACTTATAATTTGAAATGAATTACTCTCCGGGACATGGCGGACAACTACCTGAAAAAGGCCCTGCGAGGGGTTTTCCAAGAATTGAACGACTATATCGGCGAACACAACGCCCGCCGCTTCGAAGAGGGAGGCTTGCGGATCGAGAAACAAGTCCTCAAAATCGCCGGACAGACCGCCCTATTCCTGGCGGACCTGCCCTTCCCTATCACGGCGACGACGGATCTCGACATCGTCGTCACCCTCCCCTATGCGGTGCAGGTCAAGCTTCGGGAGCTGCTGAAGAAATTCGGCATCGTATTGGACCCCGACGGGCGCCTCGTCTGGATGCCGCCCGACACCGTCTATCATCCCTATTTCGACTCGACTTGGGTGCAAGCGCTCTACGCGGACCCCGAGGCGGTCATGTTATCGAAGTACAAATTCAACCGCCCGGACGATCGCAAGCTGTTGCAAACTTACGCCCAATACTTTCCGGGTTTCGAAACGGCCGTGGCTAAGGCCGGATTAAAAAGGAGCCGATAAATGCGCCCCGTGACGGAGAAAGTCCTCCAAAGGCTGGCTTACGAAAGGCTGCTGCTGGCAAGCCATGCCCAACCGCAGCGCAGCCCGATCACCCTGGAGGAGTTTTTGGAAGCGGCCAAGGAGGATCCCCGGATCTATAGCGCTCTGGCCGCCATCTTGATCTATAAACCGAAGATCTTCCGCGGCTTGGAGAAGGATCTCAGGAGACATCCGGAGATCCGGGAATTCGTCGCGGAGCTGTTCCTGGACGCCGGCCCCCGGAAAAAATTATTCGGCCACGACAAGGCCTTCTATCAGAAGGCGGCTCGGACCTTTAAAGACTACCTCGAGGCGCAAAAGGCCGGCAAAAAGACGCGCAGCCTCTTGTTGCGGGTCTCGGAAGAGGATTTGGAACGATTGCAAAAACTCACCACGGCGCTGGGCACGGGAAGCGTCTCCGAAACGATCCGCGCCCTGGCGCGCGAAAAAGAAAACGCCTTGAGCTCGACGCAGCGCCCGTAGGGGCGAACACAAGGTTCGTCCCTACACCCCCTCCCGCTTCGCCTTGAAGTGCTCGAAGCGGTTCAAGGCGTTGAGATAGGCCTTGAGCGAGGCCTTGACGATGTCGGTGTCGGTGCCGAGCCCGCGCACCTCGCGGCCGCCGTCCTTCAAGACCACGCTCACCTCGCCCTGCGCGTCCGCGCCGCCGGTGATCGCGTTGATGTTGAAGCCGGAGAGCTCGCCTCCGAAGCCCGTCACCTTGCGCAAGACCTTGAAGCTGGCGTCCACCGGGCCCACGCCCTTCTCGGAGTCGGTCTTCTCGACGCCGTCGACCGACACCGTCACCTCGGCCCGCGGCGAGCCGTCGGATTCGCTGGTCACGCTGTAGCGCTTCAATACGTAGCGCTCCTGGCCCTCGTGCTTCTGCTCGAAGAGGATCACCTCGAGGTCGTCGTCGAAGACCTCTTTCTTCTTGTCCGCCAAGGCCTTGAAGGCCTCGAAGGCCTTTTCGAAATCGGCCTCCTCCAGCTCGTAGCCCAATTCTTGGAGGCGTTTGCGGAAGGCGTGCCGCCCGGAGTGCTTGCCCAGGACCAACTTCGACTGCGTCCAGCCCACCGACTCGGGCGTCATGATCTCGTAGGTGAGCTGGTTCTTGAGGAAGCCGTCCTGGTGGATGCCCGACTCGTGGGCGAAGGCGTTCTCGCCGACCACCGCCTTGTTGGGCTGGACTTGCACGCCGGTGATCAAGCTGAGGAGCTTGCTGGTGTGGTAGATCTGCTCGGTGCGGATCGCGGTGTCGCACTGAAAGAGCTCTTTGCGCACCTTGAGGGTCATGACGATCTCTTCCATCGCCGCGTTGCCCGCCCGCTCGCCGATCCCGTTGACGGTGCACTCCACCTGCCGCGCGCCCGCGCGGATCGCCGCCAGGCTGTTGGCGACCGCGAGGCCCAAGTCGTTGTGGCAGTGGATGCTGATCACCGCCCCACCGATGTTGGGGACCTTTCGCCTCAAGTGGGTGATGAGGTTGTAGAACTCCTCCGGGTAGGTGTAGCCCACCGTGTCGGGGATGTTGACCGTCTTGGCACCCGCCTCGATGACCGCCTGCACGACCTCCGACAAGTAGCCCCAATCGCTGCGGGTGGCGTCCTCGGCGCTGAACTCGACGTCGGGCGTGTATTGCAAGGCGTGCTTCACCGCCGCGACGGCGTCCTGCAAGACCTGCTCGCGGCTCTTTCCCAACTTGTACTTGAGATGGAGGTCGCTCGTCGCGATGAAGGTGTGGATGCGCGGCTTCCGGGCCTCGCGGATCGCGCCCCAGCAGGCGTCGATGTCCTTGGGCGTCGCGCGGCTGAGCCCCGCGATCGCCGGCCCCTCGATCTCGCGGGCGATGGCCTCCACCGCCGCGAAATCGCCCTTGGAGGCGATGGGAAAGCCCGCCTCGATGATGTCCACGCCCAGCTTGGCGAGCTGCCGGGCCATGCGGAGCTTTTCGTCCAAGTCCATGCTGCAGC
>JADYZQ010000274.1:0-2500 GCA_020853015.1 Deltaproteobacteria bacterium | reverse complement strand
CGACGTACTGCACCTCCACGGTCTCGGCGACGAGATCGCCCTCCTGCGTGGCGAGCATCAGGGTCAGGCGATGCGCGCCGGGCTTCACTTTCAGCGCGCCCAGGTCCACCGACTGCTGCAACAAGCTCTTCTCGAGATCGACCGGCTTCTCGTCGTCGATCTTGAGCTGCAAGGATTGTATCAAGCCGCCGTCCTGCGCCACGACCTCGAAGGACAGCTTGCCCGCCTGGAACACCGGCTTACCTTCGGCGTCTTTCGCCCATTTCAGGCGCGGCAAGGGGGCCAGCTGGGGAAAGCTGACGGCGACTTCGCCCAGGCTCTCCGCCGCGGCGGAGAGCAATTCGAAGCCCAGCGAGGCCGGAGTCGGCGCCGCGTAGACCGAATCGCCCGGGCTTTCCACCGCGCCGAGCCCGAGAATGCTGAAAACGGCCTGCTGCTTCTTCGCCTCCGCGGCGGCGGCGTCGCGCTGCTCGGCGGTGGGCAGCTGCGCCGCGTCGGTGACGAGGATCACCTGCTTGAGCCCCTTCGCGCCGGAAAGCTTCTTGAAGGCCTGGCTCATCGGGTCGCCGCCGGCTCCCGCCGCCCCGGCCTGCAAGGCCTTGACGATCTGCTTGGGCCAAGCCGAGGCCTCCCCCGCCTGCAAGGTCTCGGCGGCGGCGGGCCCAATGACGTGCAGCCGGTCGTGCCCGCGCAGCTGCCGGGCCAGCTCGAGGATGGCCCCGGTCAACGAAGATTTCACTTGGGTCTCGACCAAGCTGGGGAGATTCACCAAGAGGGCGATCTGCCGCTCTTGCCCCAAGCGCGACGTCTCGACGCTCGCCTTGACGCCCTTGAGCGCCTTGTCCCCGCGCTCCAGCGCAAGATGCTCCGGCACGCCGGGGGCGAAGCTGCGCCCCTCCTGGTTGCGCACCATCAGAAAGGCCTGGCGCCCCTTCCCCTGCGCTCGGGAACGCGAGGCCGCGACGCTCAAGTGCATCCCGCCGGTCTTGCCGAAGCCGGGCTTGACGTTGAACACCTGCACCCGGATCGGGCTGGTCGCGGGATCCAGCAAGGTCGCCCCGAAGAAATCCTGCTTGGCCAGGCGGCCCAGCAGGGGAAGCTCGAGTCCTTGGCGGTCGAGCAGCTTGACCCCCAGCAGGGTCCCCAGCACGGCGATGCCCAGCAAGGTCCAACCGCCGCGGCGCAGGAGCGATCCCTCGGCGCGCGGATGAAAGAGCAGGGCCGCCAGCGCTCCGAGTCCGGCCAGCGGAAAGGCGAAGCCCAGGGCCAAGACGCCGGGGCGCAGCAGGAGGGGCAGCTTGGCCAGGGCTGCGGGACCCCAAATGCCGTCCTCGAATTTTAACCCGGCAATCCAAGCCAGGACCGCGGCGACCACGACGACGAGACAGGCCAGCGAGGCCAAGAGCTTCGGAAAAAATCCGACCCGCTTGGTCGTGAACAAGATCCAGGCCACGACGCCGGAGGCGACGATCAGAAAGGCCCCCAGCCAAGTGTCGAGCGGAAGCTTGAAGAAATGCAGAGACTCGGGATCGGAGGTGTAAAAGCGGAAGCCCGCGTAGCAGACCAGAGCAAACCAAGCCAGCACCGTGCCCAGGAAGGCGGTGCGCCCCTCCCAGCGCCGTAATAGGGCCCCGGCCAGGCAAAGCAAGGCGAAGCCGACGGCGGCGATCGCCGGCAGGCGCAGGGCAGCCCCCTGCCGCAAGACTTCGACCAGACCTTCGGCCAAAAACAAAAAGAAGAGCAGCGCCAGACCGAAGTAGGCAGGAGAAAATTTAGGCTTGGCGTGAGGCGCGGGGGGCGCCTCTTCTTCGATTTCCGGGACCTCGAGCGCCGCTTCCGGCGGAAGCTCGGGCTTGGGCGCCTTCTTTTCGCGGGGCGGCTCCGGCTTGGCGACCTTTTCTTCCCTTCGCGTCCGAGCCTCCTCCTTAGGCGGGGTCCCCCGGCCTTTCTTAGGCATGGGCTCGGTACTCTCCTCGGGCAGGGCCTCGCCGGAAGGAATCTCTCCGACCTCGTGATCGCCGGTGCGCTCTTCATCGAAGAAGGCGATGTCATGCAGATCGGAATCCTCCGCGGTCGGCGCGCGTACGATGACGGTCTCGTCGAAGCCTTCTTTCAATTGGCGGATGTCGACGTCGATGACGGTCTTGTCGAAGTCATCCGGACTGGGTTTTTTTGGGTCGTCTTTTTTGGCCATGATTCCCTACCGAAGCGCTGATGCCCCCTATTTTTAATCAGCCGGCCCGGAAATACAAAGCATAATCTTTCCAATAGCTTAAAAAGCCCAGCCCCCCTCGGTCCCGGACGCGGCCGACACCTCCCACGGCGGTAACTTCAAGAATCGCTTAAAGTTTTAAGTGTTTGACGAAGAAAAAGACCTTTGTCTAGAATTCGAAAGGCCAAGTGGGTAATATTTGAAATCACAGGAGGAATTATGGCCGTGCCCGCCAAGACCGTCACCGAGGAAAGCAGCAGTCCCTATGCCGTCAACAAGGCCCTCTTC
>JADYZQ010000273.1 GCA_020853015.1 Deltaproteobacteria bacterium | reverse complement strand
CGGCCTGCGCCTCGTCGGGACGGCGAAGGAGAAGGCGAGCGTCCTGTCCTTCGTGATGGAGGACATCCATCCCCACGACATCGGGACGGTCCTGGATTTGGAAGGCGTCGCGATCCGCACGGGGCATCACTGCAACATGCCCTTGATGAAGCGCCTTGGCCTGCCGGCGACGGCCAGGGCCTCGATGGCGTTCTACAATACAAAGGAAGAATTGGACGTCCTCGCGCGGGCCCTGCGCAAGGTGAAATCCGTGTTCGGGTAGAAGGTGTCGTGCCGCGGCTGTAGGGAGCGTTCGCGAACGGCCCCTACGGACGCCGCAAAGCACCCCCATTAATTTTATGTCGGAACTCTCAGAACTCTACCAAGAGGTCATCCTCGACCACAACAAGCAGCCCCGCAACTACAAGAAGTTGGAGGGCGCCAACCGCCACGCCGAGGGCTACAACCCGCTCTGCGGCGACCAGATCACCGTCTACCTCAAGATGGACGGCGACAAGATCGACGACGTCTCCTTCGTCGGCTCGGGCTGCGCGATCTCGAAGGCCTCCAGCTCGATGATGACGGGCGCGGTGAAGGGCAAGTCCAAGGCCGAGGCCGAGGCGATTTTCGAAAAATTCCACCAGATGGTCACCGGGAAGCCGCATGGCCCCGCCCCCGAGGGGCTGGGCAAGCTCGCGGTCTTCTCCGGCGTCTGCGAATTTCCCTCCCGCGTCAAGTGCGCGAGCCTCGCCTGGCACACCCTGCGCGCGGCGATGGAGGGAAAGGACGAGACCGTCTCGACCGAAGCGGAGGAGGCCGGCGATGAGCAGCACAACCCCCATCGATAAGACTTTGCTCGAGCAGAAGGTGTTGGACGTTCTCGCCACCTGCTACGACCCGGAGATCCCGGTCAACATTTACGAGCTGGGCCTGATCTATAAGATCGACGTCGACGACAATAAAAACGTCGGGATCGAGATGACGCTGACCTCCCCGATGTGCCCCGTCGCCGGATCCCTGCCCGGCGAGGTGCAGTCGAAGATCCAGGCCATCGAAGGGATCGGCGAGGTCAAGGTCGACTTGGTGTGGGAGCCGCCCTGGGGCCCCGACCGGATGTCGGAGGCGGCGAAGCTGCAGCTCAACGTGCCCCTCTAGTTCCCTTGCCTCAGGAAGGACCGCCGCGATTCACGGCGGCGGCGATCCTCTCCAATTCCCGCCTTATCGTCTCGGCGCCCCGTAAATAGATGTCGTTGTGCCCCGATTCCGGCACCTCCACCAGCCGCGCCTGCTCGCCCCAGAATTTCTTCATGTCCCGGCTCATCGACACGGGCACCAGCTCGTCCTCGTCGCCGTGGATCAGGGTGACGGGCTCGCGGACCTGCGGCCAGTATTCCCGGGTGTCGAAGACCGCGTCCTTGAAGTAAAGATCCGGCGTCATGGGGTAGAGCCCCTGCGCCACCTCCAGCATCGAGGTCATCCCCGAAATCAACACTAAATGGGCGGTCTCCCGCTTCGCGGCCAGATAGATCGCGACCGGCGTCCCTAGGGACCAGCCCGCCGCGATGACCGGCAGGCCGGGGAATATTTCCCGAGTCACCTGGTCGTAGGCGTCGAGGGCCGCCTGGTAGAAGGCGGCCTCGCCGGGCTTGCCGGGGTGGTGGCCGAAGCCGGGAAATTCCACCAGCACCGTGATCCAGGCCTCGCGGCGGAAGAAGGGCAGGACGTAGTCGAGGTCCTCGACCAGCTCGGCGTTGCCGTGAAAATAGAGAACCACGGCCTTGGCCTGGGCGGGGTCGATCTCCTTGTCGATCAAGAGGTAGAGCGAGCGGCCGCTCGCCAGGCTCAAGTTCAAAGGGGTCCCGAAGCGCGGGGCCTCGGGGTGGCGGTCGGCGCCGGGGAAGATCATATTCATGGGGGTACCTCGCGGGCAGCGGCATTGGGCCAGACAGGCAAGGGAGAGGAAAGCGCCAAGGGCCAATACCGTGTATAAGCCTTCCAGGAAACGAATCGCTGGCGTTTTGCTTTCCATTTTTCGATACTTGTTTGATTTTGCCCCTTTGCCCTGCAAAGATCAAAATGCTTTTCTCGAAGGCCATGGACAAGAAAACCCCTGAAAAAGACCCGCAGAGCGACATCTTGATCGGCCACGGCGCCTTCGGCGTGGACTACGTGCCGAAAAAGCTCCGGGCCCGGGTCGAGGGCGGGCGCGTCTACGCCGGCAAGAAGGGCGAGATCCCCTCGGGCAAGGCCAAGGCGATCCCGCTGGACCGCTTCACCATCGCCCTGTTCCGCGTCGACGACGAGTATTACGCGATCAAAGACGCCTGCCCGCACGCCGATTACCCGCTCTCCAAGTCGCAGCTCGTCTCGCGCTACACGGTGATGTGCACCTCTCATAACTGGCAGTTCGACATCCGCGACGGGCACTGCGTGAAGATCGGGCACTGCGGCCACGCGACCCCGGACCTCACGGTGCGCAGCTTTCCCGTGGAGGTCGAGGGAGAGGACCTTTGGGTGGTCGTCGAATCGCGAGGTGCCCCGTGAACCTCGAGGCCCTGCTTGACAGCTACCGGCGCTGGTTCGGCGAGGAACTGGTCGATAGGGAGGGCGGTCCCGTGGCCTGGCGACGGCGCCTCGACGCGGCCCCTTTCGCGGTGGTGGCCCACGGCCCGGGGCCGGACCCCGTCCTGAATTACGGCAACCGCAAGGCCCTGGAGCTTTGGGAAATGGACTGGGAGGAATTCACCCGCACCCCCTCGCGGCTCACCGCCGAGGAGCCCAATCGCGAGGAGCGCGCCCGCCTGCTAGCCCAAGTTTCCGAACGCGGCTTCATCGACGACTATTCCGGCGTTCGCGTCTCGAAGGGCGGACGGCGTTTTTGCATCGCGCGGGCGCGGGTTTGGAACGTGTTGGAGGCCTCCGGCGCGTATTGCGGCCAGGCCGCGGCCTTCGGGTCTTGGAGTTATCTCGAGGAAACGCCTATTTCAGCGAGTATTTCACCGCTATGATTGCGAAGGTCGGGGGAGGGAGTATGCCTGTCCAAGAAGAAGGAAAGGATTTCATGAAATTCTCGTCCTTGGTCTTCATGCGGTTTTCCACCCGGAAAAAAACCTGTCCGTTCGGGGGAACGACCGTCTCGCAGGTCATCGCACGGGGTTTATCTTGGAATTCGAGGCTGTAAACCGCTTCCACGGAGCACCCGGGGATTTCTTCGATCTTGTAGGTGGAGCCCGTCGTGGAAAGCCTCGCGCCCTTCACGATCGACCGCCACTGCGCTCCCGTTGCGGTGGACAAGGCTTGCATGGCGAAGGCCGACCAGATCCCCTGTTCGCTGTTCAGGTCCGCGAAATTGCTGTTGCTGTCCAGGGGATAGAAGTGCAGGTCGACGCCCTTGATTTTTGCGCCCGGCGGCAAGGCCACGGGGCAGTACTGGACGGATTCGGAGAGATAGAGCGTGTCGGCGTCTTGGGGGCCGGACCAGCGGCGGCTGCTGTGGGCCTGGCAAAGCCAGTAAGGGATGGTCAGGACCGATTCGACGTTGATCCCGGCGAGCAGGTTCGGCGCGACTTGAAGGGACGGCTGCGCCAAACCTAAACCGCCCGGGGTGAAGGTGACGGTCGGGTTGCTGGGATTGGCCGGCTGAAGACCCGGGCTGACGGGATCGGCATTTCCGCCGCCGGGCCCGGCTCCGGGATTCTCGCCGCCTTCCCCTGCCTTGACGCCGTCGCCCAAGGCGACTTGCGTCCCTTCGCCCGCGCCCGCCGTTAGGCCTCCGTCTTCCCCGGAGGTACCCACCGATTGGCCGGAACAGGCCGAAATTTGAAGGATGGCAACGAGGGAAAAGACGAAGGTGAAACGGCGCGTCATGGAGGCTCCCGGAAAAGAAGTGCAGACTTTCCAACCCCGATGCAGTCTTTATCGAAAAGACCGGATGAGAGAGGTGCTTGGAATGTTACTTATTTCCTGTAAAGGCGACAATCTTGGAATTTTTCTTTGAAGGTCCGAAATACTTCGACGCCCTCCGGCAGGCCGTCGCGGGGGCGAAACGCAGCCTCGATCTCGAGATGTATATCTTCGCGAGCGACGCGGTGGGTTGGGACTTCGCCGAACGGCTGGCGCGCAAGGCCCAGGAGGGCCTGCGCGTCCGGGTGCTCTACGACAGCATCGGATGCAAGGGCACGGCCGAGCAGCTCTGGATCATGCTGGAGGAAAACGGGGTCCTCTTGCGGGAATACAATCCCGCCTTTCCCCTGCCGAGAAATCTGCGCCGCCGCAACCACCGCAAGGTCCTCCTGGCCGACGGCCGCGTCGGCTTTTTGGGCGGTTTCAACCTCATGGACGTGGATTGGCGCGACACGGGGGTTAAGCTTGAGGAGCCGGACTTGGTCGCCGAGCTGGCGGCGCAGTTCGAGATCGAGTGGGAGAAGCGCCACCCCGAGATGCGCGAGCTGGCCCGCAGGCGCCGGCGGCGCCGCGGGGAGGAACTGAGCGGCCTGCACATCGTGCCCAGCTACGGGATGCGCCGCATGGGCTTGATCCGCCACGAGTACCTGCGCGCCGTCCTGCGCGCCCGCGAGCGCATCGACATCACCAATGCCTATTTCGTGCCGGATTTGGGCATGCTTCGGGCCCTGCGCAAGATGGCGCGGCGCGGCGTTTCGGTGCGAATCTTGACCGCGGGGACGAGCGACGTCCGCGTTGCGAAGTGGGCCTCGGAGGCGGTCTACGCCAAGCTG
>JADYZQ010000272.1 GCA_020853015.1 Deltaproteobacteria bacterium | reverse complement strand
TCGACCCTGCCCTTCGCGGCGCACCAGGCCGGCGCCTTCGTCGGCCTCACCGCCTCGCACAAGCTCGAGGAGCATTGGGGACTCAGGCCCCGCGTCGAGGGCTCCACCTTCCTGCTCGACACCTTCGTCTCGCTGGTCAGCCTGGGCATCGGGGCGCACCTGGGCCAACGCGCCTTGGGCGAGCGCTTCGCCGAATTCCGTAGCGAGCTGGGCATGGCCGCGAAGCTGCAAAAATACCGCCCGCAAGAAAACGCGCGGGCCCGCCTCGTTCCGGCAATGGCCGGCGGCGACGGCCGTGGTCTTTCCCCGATCCTGATGATGAGCATGAGCATGCCGCCGGGCGGCCCGAAAGGCGGACGGCCCAGCAAGGGCACCTCCTGGCAAGAATCGCAGGTCCCCGAGCCTTCCGACCCGCTTAACGGCCACATCTCGGTCACGCCGGCCGACGTCGTGCCGAAGCCCCCCACCGAGCCGCCCGACCCCAATATCGGCAAGGTCTTCGAGGGCCGTTACCGCATCAAACGCAAGATCGGCTACGGCGGCATGGGCGTGGTCTATGAGGCCACGCACGAGGTGATCGGCAAAAGAATGGCCCTCAAGCTGCTCCGCCGGGACGCCATGACCAAAGAGGTGGCCGAACGCTTCCTCAACGAGGCCAAGGCGGCCGGCATGATCGGAAACCCGCACATCATCGAGGTCACCGACTTCGGAAAGCTGGCGGACGGCACGCCCTATTTCGTCATGGAGTACCTCGAGGGCACCTCCCTCTTCGGGCTGATGGAGGGGTATCAGCCGGTGCCTATCCCGCGTCTCGTGAACATCGCTCGACAGATCGCCGAGGGCCTGGCCGACGCGCACAAGGCGGGCATCGTCCACCGCGACATCAAGCCGGAGAACATCTTCCTGATCAACGAGGGCAGCAAGGTGGACTTCGTCAAGATCCTGGACTTCGGCATCGCCAAGATCGCCAACGGCGGCAGCGGAGAAAAGCTGACCCAGGCGGGCGTGCCATTCGGGACGCCGCAATACATGTCGCCGGAGCAATCCGCGGGCCTGCCGGGGATCGACCATCGCACCGACGTCTACGCCTTCGGAATGCTGCTCTACGAGATGGCCACGGGGCGCCTTCCCTTCAACTTCGAGAATTTCCAGGAGACCCTCAACGCGCAGATGTATAAACCGCCGATCCCTCCCAGCGAGCTGGTCCCGGTGAAGCAGCCGATTCCGCCGGGCCTCGAGGCGATCATCATGAAGGCCATCTCCAAGCGGCCCGAGAATCGCTACCAATCGATGGGCGAGATCATCGTCGAGCTCGACAAGGTGCAGTCCGGGCTCATGCCCGCCGCCGTCACCGAGCTGAAAAAACGTTCCGAGAGCGCGGACCTGCCGCTCGACTACTTCCGCAACGGTTTCACGCCCACCAACCTGCGGCGCTCGCGCCGCTGGCCGATCTTCGCGGGCATCGGCATCGGCGGGGCCTCGGCCCTCGCCGCGGCCTTCTACGCGCTGAGCCGCACTGGCGGCGTCACGGCCCAACCCACCGCCGTTCCGCCGCCCGACGACAAGCCCAAGCCCGACGCCGCCCCGGTCGACACGGCTCCGACGGAGCCTTCGCCCAAGCGCCAGGTGGAGGTCAACGTCGACCCCGTGGACGCGCGCGTCTTCCGCAACGGCGAGGACCTGGGCAACAACGTGGTGAAGGTCGAGATGGATCCGGGCCAGAAGGTCGAGCTCGAGGTGAAGCGCGAGGGCTACAAGAGCCGCAAGATCACCCTCGACGGCCTGGAAGAGAGCGTCACCGTGAAGCTGGAGAAGGAAAAGGCCGTCCGGCCACGGCCGAGCGGCAATCCCTCGGGTTCGGGAAAACCGAAGCCCAAGCCGACCAATTCCGGCGAAGTCATCAGTCCTTGGAAGTGATCCCGCCGTCCAGGGACTGGCCCTTGCGCCCGCCGTGCTCGACGTGGCTCGGGGCCTTCATCCCCAACAGCACCTTGGAGAATTCCAGCGAGCGCTCGACCAGCGCCTTCGCGCCGGCGCGCAGCTGGCGGCTGCGCTCGACGTAGGCGACGTTGCGCTCCATGTTTTCCATCGACCAGCCCAGGGAATGGGCGATGTAGGGAAAGGTCGGGAACATGAAGCCCAGCTCGGCGAAAAAACCCAGCATCTCGCCCGCCACCGCCTGTATGTTGTCCTGCCCGCCCGTGATGATGAAGGCCGCGACCTTGTTGCGGATCAAGACCCGGTCCGCGGTCGTGACCTGGTTTTGGATGCAGTTCATGCGCTCGACCATCTTGTGGTAGAGGCCGCTCGCCGAGCCCCAACGAATGGGCGTCGCGACCACCACCACGTCGGCCCAGTGCACGAAGGCCTCGTAGACCTGTTCGAGCTCGTCCTTGCCGTCGAACTGCGTGATCGCGCAGGGCCAGGTGCAGGCCTGGGCGCTCTTCGAGTAATAGCCCTCGCAATTCTTGAAATTAAGGTCGTTGAGCCGGATGAGTCGGGTGAGCGCGCCGTGCTCCTGCGCGGCGCTTTCCAAGGCCGATTCGAGCAGGGCGTCGGAGGTGGAGTAACGCGGGTGGCTTCGCGTCATCGCGGTCGTGGAGATACCGACGACCCGGAGCGGCCCATCCTCCCGCTTCGGCTCGCGCGCCAGGGGATGGGGCTCGTGCTTGCCTTTGTGGCGCTTGGTGGCGGCCTCGAGGTTGACCCAGAGGTGCCCGCCCTCTTCCTTCAATTCGTAGGTCGGGACCCGCGAATCGCCCATCCCGGGCCGCACCGCGCCGGTCTCGCGGTGGAAGCGCCAATAATGCCAGGGACAGACGAGGTAGCCGTCGATGATCGTCCCTTTGCCCAGGGGACCGCCGATGTGGTTGCAGACGCCGGAGATGGCGGCGAATTTGCCGTCGAGATAGGTCAGCGCGATCTTGGTCTTGCCGATCACGACCTCGCGCAACGGGGCGCCTTTCAGCGCGTGCACGGGACCCAGGTCGTGCCAGACGGGCGAGCTCATGAGGGCATACTATCGGAAGCCTTCGGGCCCTGGCAATTTTTCATTTCAGGAGGATTCGGGCCGCGAGGGATGCTCGACCGTCTCCAGCCAATACCGCGAGAGGTTGCGGAGCACCTCGACGATCTGCTCGAATCGGACCGGCTTGCGGATGAAGCTCCCGCCCAGGCTGTAGGTGTATTGGATGTCCTCGTCGTTGCGGGAAGTGGTGAGGACCACGACCGGAATCATGCGCAGGCCGGGGTTCGACTTGATCTCTTGCAGGGCCTCGCGCCCGTCTTTTTTGGGCATGTTAAGGTCGAGCAGGATCAGGTGCGGGCGGGGCACGGAGATATCCGCGGCGTAGGCCCCGCGGCGCAGGAGGTAGTCCATCAGCTCCTCGCCGTCGCGAACCCAGCGCAAATCCGCGCCGATCCGCGCCTCGGCGAAGGCGTCCTTGGCCAGCAGAAAATGGTCCTCGTCGTCCTCGGCCAGGAGCACGACCTTTTTATGATGATGAACGCTCACCCGGAGGCTCCTTGGGCAGGCGCAGGCGGAAGGTCGACCCCGCGCCCGGCTCGCCGGTCACGGAGATCTCGCCGCCGTGCCGTTGGACGATCTTTTGGCAGATCGCCAATCCCATGCCCGTTCCTTCGTATTCTTGACGACCGTGCAGCCTTTGAAAAGGTTTAAATATCGTTTCGGAGAATTTCCCCTCGATCCCGATACCCCGATCCCGCACCTCGATCTCCGCAAAACCGTCCTCCGAGACGCGGCCCGAGACGCTGACCTGGGGCCGTTCTCCGGGCTTGTGAAACTTGAGGGCGTTGCCGATGATATTTTGAAAGAGCTGGAGCATCTGCGAACGGTCCGCCTGGACCGCCGGCAGGGGACCGACCTCGACCTCGGCCCCGGTCTCGGCGATCCGCCACTCCAAAACTCCCAGGACCTCCTTGACCACGCCCTCCAGCTCGACGCACCCAAAGGGCTTGGCGCGCGTCGTGACCCGCGCATATTGCAATAGATCGTCGATCAATTTCCGCATCCGCAGGGCCGCCTTTTGGATGCGTTCCAGGCTGTCCAATCCCCTCTCGCCCAGGGCCTCGCCGGCGTTGGCCCGGAGCCGGTCTCCGAAGGCGATGATCTTGTGCAAGGGCTCCTGCAGGTCATGGGAGGCGACGTAGGCGAAGTCCTGCAGTTCCTTATTGGAACGCGCGAGTTCGAGGCCCTTTTGCCGGATTTCCTCCTCCGCGCGCTTGCGGTCGGTGATGTCCCGGATGAAGGCGCTGAAGATGAATTTGTCCCCCCAGCGCAGGGGGCTGACCGCGATCTCGACGGGAAACTCGTGGCCGTCCGCGTGCCGGGCCACCGTCTCGACCCGGCGGTTGAGCATGCCTTCCTGCCCGCTGCGCAGGAAACGGCGGCGGATCCGCAGGTAGAGATCCTGGTAGCGGGGCGGGATCAGGATCTCGGTGTCCTTGCGCCCCATCGCCTCCAAGCTCGACCAGCCGAAGATCCTTTCCGCTTGGGGGTTCCAGTAAATGATATGCCCTTCGGCGTCGATGACCACCACCGCCGACAAGGCGTGGTCGACGATGGTACGGGTCCGCTCCTCGCTCTCCTTGAGCTTTTGCTCCGCTTGGCGGCGCGCCGTGACGTCGGAGGCGGTGCCCGTGGACCCTACGACCTCCCCGGCCTCGTTGCGGACCACGATGGCGTTGTAGCTCAAATAAACCGGCCTGCCATCCTTCCGGATGTGGATCGTCTCGTACTTGAAGAAAGGCTGTCCCAGCTTCACCTTTCGGAAGGTCTCCATGTCGACGCGGGCCTGTTCCGGGCTTTCGAAATCGGTGAAGGGTCGGCCCAGCATCTCCTCCGGTTCGTAGCCGTAGATGCTGCGGGTCGCTTGCCGGTTGAGGAAGGTCCAGCGGCCTTGCGCGTCCACCGACCAAATCAGGTCGTGGGAGGTCTCGACCAGGTCCCGATATTGCTTTTCGCTGCGCTTCAGCTCTTCCTCGGCGCGGGAGCGCTCCGCGATCTCGCGCCGCAGCTCTTCGTTGATCCGGGACATCTCCTTCGTCCGGTCGCGGTGAAGTTTTTCCAGCGAGGCCGTGGCTCGGGCCAACTCGGTGACGTCGCGAAAGCTCCAGACCCGACCGACCGCCTCGAATTCGACCATCTGAGGCTTGGAGTAGCGCTCGAAGATCCGGCCGTCCTTGAAACGCAGGACGTCGAAGCTCTCCGCCTGCGGCTGGGAATAAAGGTCTCGGACCTTTTTTAAAAAACCCTCGGGATCCTCCAGCTGGTCGAGGACGAAGGCCAGGGCCGCCCGGTCGTCGCGCGAGGCGAGGATGGCCTCGGGGATCCGCCACATCTCGACGAATTTCTTATTGAATCCGACGATATTGTCGTCACGGTCGACGACCAAGATGCCGTCCGCGGTCGAATCGAGGGTCGCCCGAAGCAAGGACAAGGCCCGCTCGCTGCCCTCCAGGCGTCCAGGATCCGTCGCCGAGCTCCGTGCGGCCCTGCCGCGCCGGAAACCCCACCAGCCCGCCAGCAGCCCGGCCAGGACGAGGGCCAACAGCGTCCAAAAAATGTAGGGAAAAAGGCTCATAGCCACGGTCTGGATCTTACCTTAGGCGAGGTTTTATGGCTAAAATAGAAAATTAAGGCGGTCGGACTCAAATATTGGTTGTACAGACGGTGGGGTCTCTGCTAGATCCACCTCCCGTTCATTGAGGGTAAGAGTTCGGTGGCCACAGGGTAAGGCGGAGATTCCGATGATCCCAAAGACCAAAAGGGTGCTCGTCATCGACGACGACCCCGATATCTTGACCCTGCTCAAAGAGACCCTCGAAGCCAACCATTTCGACTGCAATACCGCACTCTCCCCGCAGGAAGGCCTCGACAAGGCGGCCGTCTTCAAACCCCACCTCATCTTGCTCGACCTCATGCTCCCCGGCATGAGCGGCTTCGGTTTCATGCGCGAGCTCAAAAAACACAAAGAGCTCGCCGGAACGCCCATCGTCGTGCTGACCGCCCTCTCCGACGAGGAGATCGCCGAAGAGAGCCTCTCTCTGGGGGCCAAGGGCTACCTAAGCAAGGCCTGCAACGCCAAAGAGCTGGTCACCATGGTCCAGGCCTATTCCGATTAGGACCTAAATTTTTCATACCCTCGGGACGCGATTTTCATTAGACAGGTCCCATGAAGCGATCTCTCCTCGGGACCCTGTCTATAATGATATGTCTTCACCTCTGCCCCGCCGGGCTTCGGGCCGACACAGCCGCCTTCAAGCGCGGCTACGAGGCCTTCTTGCAAGGGGATTACGCGAGCGCCATCGCCCAGCTTTCCTCCCAGGCAGGCTCCAAGGGTCCGCTGCGGGACTATGCGCTTTGGGCCTTGGGAAAATCCCGGCTGGAAACCGGCGACAACGAGAGCGGCCGCAAGACCCTCGAGACCTTGCTGAGCGAAGAACCCGGCAGCCTCTTCGCCGGCGCCGCCCAGGTCCAGGTCGGTCGCTCCCTGCAAGCCCAAGGCGAGGCCGCCCGAGCCAAGGAGCACCTGACCCAAGTCCTGGCCGCGCTTAGCGACGCCAATCGCGGCGAGGCCCTGTATTACCTGGCTTTATCCAAGCTCTCCTTAAAGGAAACCGAAGCGGGGCTCGCCGACCTCAAGGAGGTCTACCTCAAATATCCGACCAGCCCCGTCGCCGACCAGGCCTTAAGCCAGCTGACGCAGTCCTCCGGCGGCCGGACCCCTACCTGGGGCACGGCCGAATACCTGCCGCGCGCCGAGGCCTACTTTCAGGCCAAAAGCTACACGAAGGCCCTTCAAGTTTACGAACAGATCATCGCCGGCGGCGAGCCGTCGCTGCGCGAATGGGCCCGGGTAAAAAAGGGCGAATGCCTCTACAACCTCAAGCGCTACGGCGACGCGGCGCTCTTCCTCGAACCGGGCCCCTCGGTGCCGGCCGAGGTCGCGCGTGGCGCCCTGCTCGACCTGGGCATGAGCCGTCTGCGCAGCCAGGACGAGGTCGGTGCGATCGCTACCTTCGAGCGGGTGCAGAGGCTCTATCCCGGGACCCCCGAGGGCGAAGAGGCCCTGTACCGCGCGGGGATGATCGCCCACCAAGCCGGACGCCTCTCCGAGGCGGCCGAGGTCTTCCGGCGCCTGGCCCAGGCCTACCCGCAAGGGAATTTCCGCGACAAGGCCCTTTGGGCCGCCGCGTGGAACGCCTACCGGCGCGGAAATTGGGACGAGAGCCTGCAATGGCTGACCTCGATGGAGCAAGGCGCCGCCGACGCGGCCACTCGGGGCAAGGCCTTGTATTGGCAGGCGCGCGTGAAGGAGCGGCAAGGGAAGAAAGAGGAGGCCCAGGCGACCTTCGCCAAGACCGCCCAGGCCTCGCCCTACAGCTACTACGGATTCATGGCCCTGAAGAAAACCAAGGGCCCGGAGCCCTTTCCCGAGACCCCGACCGTCCCGGCCGAATGGAAGGCGACGCCGCCGGCGCCGCGGGGCACCGGCGACGGAAAGGCCGCAGCGCATTGGGACCTGCACCTGCGCAAGGCGGAGGCCCTGGTGCCGATCGGCTTGGGCCGTCTCGCGCCGGCGGAGGTCGAAGCGGCGCTCAAACAAAACGAAGGCCAGCCGGCGGGCCTGGCCGCGCTGCTTGAGGCCGGAAAGAAAAGCTCGGCCTATTTCATCCCGGTGCAATTCGGACAGAAGTATTGGGACCGCTTCAAGGGCCTCTTCGCCGACGCCGCCTCCGCGGAGAGCTACCGCAACCGCCTGCTCTACCCTTACGCCTATCGCGGCTTGATCGAGAAGGTGGCGGCGCGCTTCTCGGTGCCGCCGCACCTGGTGGTGGCATTGATGCGGCAGGAGAGCGGCTTCATGCCCTGGATCAGCTCCGGCGCCAACGCGCAGGGCCTGATGCAGATGATCCCCTCGACGGCGGCGGGCCGCGCCAAGGCGCTGGGCATCCCGCCCGGAAACCTCTTCGATCCGGAATACAACATCCCGCTGGGCACCGCCGAACTGAAGGCCATGCTGGACCGCTTCGGCGGCAACTGGACCCTGGCCTTCGCGGGCTACAACGCGGGCCCCGGGCGGGCGCGGCAATGGAACGAATCCTTCGGGAGCCTTCCCCTCGACGAGTTCGTCGAGGAAATCCCCTTCTCGGAGACGAATCTCTACGTGAAGCTGGTGATGCGGAATTATTGGTCGTACCGGACCTTGTATCCTTAAGCGCGACCGGAAATAAATCCGATGTTATTTCATTGAATAATAACGCTCTTTCCACTATCGACTCTACCGCACTCCTTAATTCCGGAAATCCAATTTATCGGAGAAAACCATGCGAAAATTACTTTTGGGTATGATGGGCCTCATGGCCTGCCTGACTTACCAGGCGGTCGGCCACAGCGCTTCTTTGACGGTCACCTGGGACGGCAGCAACGGCCCGGGCTCGATGGGGCTGGACGTCGACGACACGGGCGGTGCGGACGACGACTACGATTTTACTTTTAACGGGACCGGCCACACCTCCACCACCGATTTCATCGTCTCCGACGGAACCGGGGTCGCGATGGGGGACAGCGACCTGACCCCCAACGACTTTCTAGGCAACGGTCTCAACGTCTTCACCGGCCCCTTCGCCGACCTCCCCAATGTGGACCAAATCGTGGTGGAAGCGGACGCCCCCTTCACCCCCATCACCATGTCGGTCAATAACACCAATCTGACGCTCGAGCAGATCGTCTACATCAACAACACGAAGGACTACGCCATCCTCGAGCTGCGGGCCGTCAACAACGCCGCCGCGGCCTCCCCGGTGTTCATCGCCGTCGCCAACGATTGGGACATCGACGGCAGCAGCACCGACGGCGACAGCGACTTCGACGCCGCACGCAACATGATCCTGCAATTCGACGAGCCCGGCCCCGACAATTATTCGATCGGCATGGCCTCGTTGAACAACCCGGTAGACCAGTTCCTCCTCGGCTCTTGCTGCGGAATGACCGACAGCATCGACGCCGATCCCGAGCACGCCGATCCCTACGTCCTCCAACGCCATTTCCTCAACAACACCAAGCCTATCGAAGAGTGCGACGACGGAGGCAATGACCCCGCCGACGGCGGTGCCGACACCTGCTCGCCCAAGTGCCGAAACGCCGTTGCCGGCGAAGTCTGCGGCAACGGGACCCAGGAAGGCGACGAGGAGTGCGACGACGGCAACCTCGCCACCAGCGACGGCTGCGACGACCGCTGCCTGGAAGAAAACGGCCTCTGTGGCAACGGCGCCCTAGATCCCGGCGAAGAATGCGACGACGGAAACCGCGCCAGCGGGGACGGATGCTCGCTCGAGTGCACCTCCGAATTCGCCTACAACGACACCGATTATTGTGGCGACGGCATCATCAACAACGGAGCCACTGGCTTCCAAGCGGATCCCTCCAACAACCAGGACCTCGAATCCTCGCTCTCCGTGAAGTTCGACAGCGTCGTCCCCGGCCAGGGCGCAACTGCGGCCTTCTGCATCATCGGCGCCACCGGCACAGATATGGCCGACAGCGCGGCCAACCTGAAGGCCAAAGCTGACGACTGCTTGGCCTTCTACGAGCAGAACATCGCTGTCTGCGGCAACGGCCTCCAAAACGCCGGCGAGGAATGCGACGACGGCAACACCGCCGACAACGACGGCTGCGACAGCAACTGCGCCCTCACCGGTTGCGGCAACGACATCCTCAATCCCGGCGAGGAATGCGACGACGGCAACACCCAGGACGGGGACGGCTGCTCGGCGACTTGCCAGGCGGAAGGCACTTGCGGCGACGGCGTCGTCGACGACGGCGAGGAGTGCGACGACGGCAACGACAACGATAACGACCTCTGCAACAACGCCTGCGCGGTCAACCCCAGCCCGCTGTTTCAAGGTTCGGGCTGCGGCCTCGCTGCGGCCGGCGGCGCTGCTCCCTGGGCCCTATCCCTCTGGACCCTGCTGGGCCTCGGCGGCCTGGCCCTGCGCCGGCGCCTTCAGTAATCCCCTCCCCGGGCCTCGCGGCCCAGGATGAAAAAACGGCCCCGTTGGGGGCCGTTTTTTTTCGTCCGAAATCGCTACGCTCGCCCCGCGATCCGTTCCGTTTTCGGCCGTCCCTCCCCTGTTGCCCCGAAAATAATTGAAGAAAATGCTTGGCATGAAAGCTGCTTAGAAGTCCGGCATGACCCTACGCCTTTTCCCCATCCTGATGGCCCTCTTTCTCCACCCCGCGTCGACGCTCGCCGCCTCGCTGCCCGACTCCCTTCCGCCCTTGGAACGCCTCGAGCAAGCGGCCCTGGCCCGGGCGGGCCTCGACCCCGCCAAGATCGGCCGCTGGGAGCGCAACGCCCGCCGAGCGGTCGCCCTGCCGCGCCTGCAAGTCGGCTACGAGCAGAAGGCGCAAAACAACAACACCGCCGTCATCCAGGACAGCATCTCGGTCACCGCCTCGGGGATCACGATCGGCCCCGAATCCAACCGCGTCGACCAGGACTTCGGCAACGACCGCGGCTTCGAGGTGAAGGCCGTCTGGGCCTTGGACGAGCTGCTCTTCAACCGCGACGAGCTCGAGATCAGCCGCGAGTCCCGAGATCTCTACCTGCTGCGCGGCCGCCTGCAGGAGGACCTGCATCAGGCCTACTTCGAGCTGAAATCCCAGCTGCTTCGCTTCGAGCTGGAGCCGGAGACGGCGCAAGACCCCTTCGAGCGGCTGAAGGCCCATCAATGGATGGAGCGACTCAACAGCCTGAGCGGCGGCGAGTTCTTCCGCCTCGCGAAAATCTCCCTGCCGTCGCCGCGTTTTGCCGAAAGCCAACCCGAATCCCTTCCGGAGGAAAACCATGGTCGTCGCAAAAAATTTCACGCCCCGAAAAATTCCGCTCCTCTGCCTGCTTCAAACGGCCCTGCTCCTGGAGACGGGATGCGGGGCGCCGTCGCCCCTTGACTTCCAGTCACTGCTGCTCGAACAGCCCTACGTCCTGGAGGCACGACCGGCCGATCGAGCCGCCCTGCCCGATCCGGCGGAGATCGAATTGGAATTCTCAGAGCGCATCGACCTCGAGAGCTTGGGCGGCTCGGCGGTCGCGCTGGTCTCGGGCCTCCCCAGCGAGGAGGTCCTGTCGGATGCGGAGGAATTGACCGAGCAGCTCGATTCGGGCGAGCTGCTTTCGGTCCCCCTGCAATACTTTCTGGAGGACGACGAGCGCCGGCTGACCCTGGTGCCGGCGAACGACTTGCAGGCCGGCGTCTATCTCCTGGTCGTCACCCCGCGCCTGCGCTCGGTGCGCGGGCTACCCTTCAACCAAAGGCCCGGAGAGAGCCCCGCGAGCTTCGTCGCGCGCTATACCTACGGCGACGTCCCGCTGACGAGCCTCGACCCGCTTCCCGGCGGCGCCCCCGGTCCCGGAGGACCGGTGTTCGGCGCGCCGCCGGAGGCCCTGGTGATCTCGGAGCTGCTTTACGACGGGAAGGTAAGCGACACCGACGGCGAGAACTTCGTCGAGCTTTACGGCACGCCGGGCGGGGATATCAGCTTGTTCCAAATTTTATTCATCAACGGCGCGGGCGGGGCGGAGACCGAGCGGATCACCCTGCCCGCGGGGTCGCTCCTGCCGGAGGACGGGGTCTTTCTGATCGCGGACCTGAAGACCGGCTCGACCACCGCGTCGCTGGTGCCGGGAGCCGACTTCCTCGACCAGTTCGACCCGCAAAACGGGCCGGACGGGGTGCAGCTCCTGGACCGCGAGGGGAATCTCGTCGACACGATAGTCTACGGCGACGGCTCGCCCGCCCTGGCTGCCAACGGCCTCCCGCTCGGCGAGGGGACCGCCGCGCCGGACGTGGCGGGCGGACACAGCCTCAGCCGCATCGAAGGCCGGGACAGTCAAGACAACGGAGCGGATTTCGTGGATTTGACCGCGCCGACACCCGGGATTTTATAAATCTGCCAGGCATAGTTCTCTTGCATGATAACTATATCATGCAAACGGTGAGGTTTTTGCTCTCCTCCCATTAAGGAACCACCACCACCGGGTAAGTCTGGATAACCGTCGGGTGATAGACGTAAGGCCTCGGTCCGTCCAAGTCGATGCTGACGCTCCGGCCCAGCCGAATGGTCGAAGGCAAGTTGATGCTGAAGCGCCAACCGCTATTGTAGGGGTAATAGTAACCGCCGCGCACCGGGCTGTAATAGACCTGCTGAGCGGGGTAGTAGATGTATTTGTAGACGACTTTTTTCTTATGCTTGTATTTCTTGTGATAGCCGTGGGCCGGTGCCCAGGGCGGAGGATCGGCCTGAAGCGGTTGCGGCAGGCTGGCGGTGAATCCCAGGGCGATCGCGGCGCTAAATATAGTTAATACGATTTTGCGAAGCGTTTTTTTCATAGGAACCTCCACGGCCCTAGGCGGGCATCTATGTTTTGAGACGCCTTCGCATCCAAAGGGGTTACATCTAATTTTATTAATAATTTTATATAGTTAACTGGAAGGAGAAAAGCCTCTGACGGTTGGAGCCAGCCGCCGTAGACGGATGGGTGGGCCCCGAAAAAGGGTGCATTTCGTCGCTCCGGCGACTCCGAAGCCGGGGATCTTTTGAGCGGGCCCCTGATGGGCCTTTGGTCTTCTCCGAAGACGTATCATTTATGGGGCTTGCCGGAAAAAATTCTTTGCCCGTATAGCCGCAGGAAAACGCATCCCTCTTGGAACCGGGCTATGGGATTTTTTTAGGGAAGGCAGGTTCCATGAATCTCTCTTCCGTCCTAAATAATTCCGGCGCGGCAACATCGCGCGACTCCGGCAAAACTCCACTCAACTCCTTCGCGGATTGGGGCTCCTTGCTCGGCATCCAAGGCCCTCTGCGCGAAAGTCCACCCGAGGTCTTGGCAAATCTATCCGCAACCCTGGGCGGCCCGGCGCTTGCGGAGCTGTGGCGCCTCGAATCTGAGACCGACCCGCGCCTATTCTACGAAGGACTGACGGCGATGGCGCTGCGCCACGAGCGCAGGCTCCCGGACTTCTCGGCCCGAATCTACGCCTTCGTGCGGGATTCTGCGGACGGAGAGGCCTCGCGGCGCGCCGCCTTGGAGTTGGAGCGCTTGCTCGGCCGCGCCCCCTGGTCTCGAACCCTGGAGACCCAAATCCCTCATTTTGCCCGCGAGGCCGCCAACCCCGCAAGCCTCCTGGCGATGGTCGCCGGCGGCGCGGTCTTCCGGGCGACGCGGCTCGCCGCGCTCGGTCGCCTGGCATCCGCACCCGGGCCCTTGCGCGGGCTGCTCGGGGCCAAGACCTCCGCCTCCCTGATCGGATTCGCCGCGGAAGGAAGCGCCTTCCCCTTGGTTCGCCGCCTGGCGGAGGAGGGAATGGGGCACCGCCAAGACTGGGACCGACGCGTCCTCTTCCGGGAATGGGCCTCCAGCTACTTGCTGTTGGGCGGCTTAAAGTCCACCGGGTTTGCGACGCGGGCGGCGCTGCGGAAGGTCCCGTCCCCGCAGCTGGCCGCCGCGGCATCGACACCGACGGGCGCCTTCCTTGCCTTTTCTCAGACCGCTCTCCCCCAATTAGGGATGCTCGCGGGCATCCTTGTCGCCTCTCGTGCGGAGACCGCCCTGGGCCTCCGTGAGGAGACGAACCCCTCGCGGCTCTTGGCCGAATCCCTGGCGACGCTCTTCCATTTCAACGTCGCCGGCCGCCTGACGCGGGTCGCGATGGGAGAGTCGTTCCACCGCTGGGAACGCGGCATGGACCTGCGCTTCGAATCTCGAACCCTCGGCCTCCGGCAACCCGGCCTCGCCCCGGCCGCATCCGCTCCCATGGGAGCACCGCGGGCCATATTCCTTTTCAACGAGGATGTGAAACCCGCGCACTCGCGCCCCAGCCCCAATGGCTGGGACGCGGAGGCCGCCTTCATCCTGCAAACCATCGAGCGCTACGGCCGAAACGCCGAGGAGCCCTTGGCCAGGGAGGCGCGAGTCCTTGCCGAAAATTTCCGGGAATGGGAAGAGATTCGAAAAACCGCGAAGGCCTTGCGGGGGCCGGGGGCGACGATCGCAAGCCCTCAAGGCGGGGCTAAGAGAATCATCTATTTCGACGGCCTCCCCGGCACGGGCAAAACCACGCAAATCGACTTATTGAGGGCCGCGATCGGCGCCGAATATATCTCACTGGGTAAATTCGCCGCGGCAAGGGACGTCTCGCAGGGCGCGCGCAAGCGCCACCAGCTGCGCACCCTCACCCTGCACGACTGCGACCGGGACTTCCTGGAGGCCCTCCGGCGGGCCCAAACCCCCTACGTCATCATCGAAAAGATGCCGCGCACCCCGGTCGAGGCCCTGGCCCTCCACGACCTGGCCGCGCAAGAGGGCTGGGAACTGCACGCGATCCATCTCACCTTTCCCGGAGACCCCGTCGCCGAATCGGCGCGTCGCCAGATCGAACGCGGTCCCCGGGAGGGCGAGCCTTGGACCGATAGCTACCCCTATTGGCGGGCGCTGCGCGCCCTGGCCCGCGACTCTTCCGGTCGCCGCACCTTGGCGGACCTGGGTGTCCCCGTGCATCGCATCGACGCCGGAATGGGCCGCGACCAGGTGACCTCCGCCATCCGCAGCGCCTTGGGACTGGAGCACGCATCCTTGCCCTGGGAACTCGAGACCTTGCGAATTCTCGACGACGTCGGCCGGGACATGGGAATCGAGGCCTGGGTGGCTTCCGGGGGATTTTACCGCCCCTGGTTCAACAACCAATTCGGCCCCGCTCAACGCCCAACCGACATCGACGTGGCGGTGGAACGCCAGGCCGACGTCGACCCCCTGTTTCTCCGCCTTCGCCAGCAGCACCCCCGCCGCCGCTGGTCGGTGCTGTCGCCCATCACATACTTAAAAGCCGAATACGGCATCGAAGTAGCCAGCCTGCGGGAGGCGAAGGGGCTCACCTCCTTCCTGCACAAGGGTGGCATGGTCCGCTGGCTGGGCGGGATCGAGGTCTTCCTCGCTCCCGGGACCGAGGCTTCCTTGCGCACGGGGGTCCTCGGACTCAACCCGCGCCTGTTGGAACAACTGACTCCCGAACAGCGGGAAGGCCTGGTGAAAAAATCCGCCGACAAGGTCCAAAGGACCCTTCGGGAATACCCCGGTCTGCGCGTCGATTCCGTCCTGGACGCCGCCCTGCGGACGCACTTCGGCATCCGGCATAGCCCGCGCCCCCTGAGCCGGGATTGGGTCGCATTGAAATCCAGGGTATTGCAGGAAGAGATCCCCGCTCGCGGGCAAGCCCACGCCCGCAGGGCCCTGAGCGAGGTGGAGCTGGCCGTCGCTACGAGGATTCTGTCTTTCCACAGAGACAGCCAAGCCAGGCCGGAAGCGCCGGAGCTTCCGCCCCGGGCCGAGCTCCCCCAGCCTTTGGAGGACTTGAGAAACGCCCGAGACAAGCAGAAGGGGGGGCTGTCCTTGTCGGAATCCGAGCGGCGTCTCTTGGCAACGACTCAAATCCCGCCGCCGGAGGGCTATTCCGGCTGGTTGCACTACATGACCTTCGAAACCCCAGACGCCGTCTTTCGGGACTGGCTCTTGAACCAGGCCCATCATCACAAGCCTTACGGGGGAAGGGATCCCCTTTTGGAAGAGCTCTTGACCTTTCGGCTATTCCAAACTGGGAAGAAGCCGCTGGATCCGGGCGTGCAAAGCGCGATGCATCAGGGATGGACGCTCGACAAACACCTCGTCGCGGCCGCGTTGGAACTGGAAACCGACTGGCTGCTCGAGGACGCGCCCTGCGAAGTCTCGCCGAAGCAGGCGAAGGCCCTACGCGCCTCGATGCGCATGGCGATGCTCTTCCATGACACTGGGAAGCTATTCAACGCCTACGAACCGCGGCGTCACGCCAAGATCGGCGCCAGGCTGTGGCAGAGGCACGCGCCGCCTTGGTTTCCCGGAGAGTTCGTCGCCCCGACGCAATGGATGGTGGAAACCCACGACTTGTTGGGCGCCTTCGGACGGTCCTTGATGGAGAAGCGCGGATACGAGATCGGGGACTACGACATCCACCCTAACCTGCCAACCTCCTATTCGGGGGGCGTGGACTCGCAGGCGGTGCGACGGCAATTTCTGGATTCCCCGATCCGGCCCTTCGAACTAGCGGCGAGACTCAATCTGCATGTCTGGAGCGCCGACGTCGGCGCGGTGGCCGCCCTGCGTTGGCTCAAGCCGGTAGCTCAAATGGAGACCGATCTTGTGATGACCCGTGCCGATTACGACCGGCGGGAAGGCAAATCGCCGCCGCAGGCGCTGGTGGACCAGCGCCGGGGGGATCGAAGACGAAGGCCCGGCGACGATCGGAAGTGACTGAGTTTGAAGTTTAAGAAATCGAACCTCGGAAGATCTAACGGCCTCTCTTCTCCAGGTTTTTCTTCTTCGGCGTTTCTTGCCGAGCTTCGATATTTTCCAGTACCGCCGTCAGCTCTAGATAATGAAGCCCGTCATTCCATTGCTCATCGGACAACGAGGAGGTGAGGGCTTGGACGGTCTCTTCGGGGATACCCAGGCCTTCAAGTTCTTGCAGGGTGACTACTCCGTCCTCGACGGCCCTGTCGAACAAGTCGAATCCATAGCGGGGATTCTTATTGTCCAAGGAAATCGCCCTTTGGTTGCCTTCGGCGACCCCGGTCGCAGCGGCAGCTCGTACCACCTTATAGGCCAAGTCGTATAAGGTCGGGATGGTGACGCGCGCCGGATGTTTTCCGCGAGAGGGCCCTTCCGGCTTTCCAGCCAAGGCCTCGGCGGCGGTCAAGAACTGCTTGACGGACAATTGGGATTTATCGGTCAGCAAGGACCAAATGCTGGAATCCATGCCAAACCCGCCTTCCGCGGCAGGACGGATAAATTCGTCCTTGGTGATGACGTTAGGACTTTCGGGTCCCCGCGCGACCGTCTCGTATAGATCGCCGTTGAGGTTGTTGCGGAGGGCGTGCGCCGCCTTGGCGCTGGTCAGGCGACCGAGGGCTTTTTCCATAGAGTCGGACAGGTTGTCGGGCTTCTGCTCGGGCGAAATCGGCGGATTTTTCGATGCGGGTTTGACGGTCATGACGTGCCTCCATGAATAGGGGATATGAACTTATATTATCCCATCAGTCATCGAACGGTTGCGCATCATAAAAGAGCTCTAGGCGATTCGGGCAACGCAAGATTCCACCGCTGGCACATAAATTTGATCCATGAAAAACTCTCGCTGGATCCGATTGCAAGTCGGCGAATTTGCACTCCATTGAATTGGGAGTCTCGTAAAAAGCTTCAAAGATGGTACCGATAAAATTGGAAACCCCGAGAAACAATTTTTCAGCCATGGCGATGAAATGCGTGGAAAGGAACCCTCATGCAACCGACATCCGTCCAACGCGTTAGAAATCGCCTAAGCGAAGGCCTGCAGAGCCAAAATCCGCCGGAGGGAGGCAAGGCGGAAGGACCGGCGCTCGACGAGGAGGCTGTTCCGGCCGCCAACGGTGGCGGGCATCCTTCGCGGTTAAGGAGGTTCAGCCTAAAATTGGAAGGAGGCGTAGGATGGAAAAATTTCGGCAACGGCGCCGGAATGGACCACTTCGGATGGACGGCGCGTCTGGCCGCGGGATTTTTCCTTCCCTTCGGCAGTAGGGTTCGGTTCGGCACCAGGGCATTCGTAGAATTACAACAATTTAAAAAACCGATCATATCCGGCATCCGAAGCTCGGCCCTGATAACGGCCGGCGGCGTGGAAAGCGAAATCGCCGTCACGGCGCATCGCCGGTGGTTTTCCGTTCACCCAGGCATGGGCTTTGGCGTCGTCCAATATCGGTCCAAAAGCGACGATTTTGGCTTTCAGGGCGCTCAGTACGGCGGGTTTACCTTGCTCAATCCGATGAATGACGTCGGTTTTCGGGCAGAGATCGGTTTGGGGTTGTGTACCATGGGAGGGGCTATTTGCGTGACCCCCCGGTTTCAAGCGGATTTGGGCATCAATCCGGAAGTCGTCAGACCTGCCATTGCCGGGCCCGAATTCGGTTTGAACGTCTTCGGCTTCAACCTTGGCGCGAGTATCGACTTGCTGCAACTGATCGCCGACGTCAGGACCAACCGCCACGCCCGCAAAGAAGTCCGAAGAGAAAAAAGCCGGGACACCGGTATTTCCGAAACAGTCCCTGCCCGGCACGAAACCTCGAGACGTTTCTCGCGGGAGACTACTTCACCCCATGGATCTCCCTCAGAAGGAACATCAGAGCCCCCTTCTGACGATACGGGTGCAAGCGATCAGCCTTCGCCTATCTTCGACCAAGAATCCGTCTTTAGAGACCATCCCCTCAACTATGATGAAGTGTACGAATTAAAGGGACTCGTCCAAGCGGTGGAGCAGCTGGAACCGGATCAGGTGCTGTTCGTGGTTTTCTCCGCGGATTGGTGCCCGGCCTGCAAAGAACTGAAGGAATCCTTCGATTCCATAGCCGCCGATCTGAAAAACGAAAACGGCGACAAATTAAAGATCGTCTGGGCTGAAGGAAGAAACGGCAGCGAACAAGATTGGGTGAACCTTGGCATCACGGCGTTTCCCACCTTCGCCCTCATCGCCAGCAACGGCGAAATGCGAATCTTAGATAAATAAAGAAAATTTCGATACCTCTTGTCTCGGCCCATCCAAACCCGGTTCATCCTTGGGTGGATAGGGCCGCGCCATCCTCCCGGATCGATCGCAAGAGGGCCTTTAATTTCTCCAGGGCCCGGCGGCGATGGGAGATGCGGTTCTTCTCTTCCGCGCTCAGCTCGGCCAAGGTCTGATCGGAGCCGGTCGGCCGAAAAATCGGGTCGTAACCGAAGCCGCCCGTGCCCTGCGGCGCATCCGCGAGGTCGCCTCGCAATTCCCCTTCCGTGGAAAACTCCCGCCCGTCCGGATGCCGCAATACCAAGACGCAACGAAAGCCAGCCCCGCGTCCGGAAGGCTCGACCGCCGCCATCTTGCGCAGGAGCTTTTGCAGGTTCTCCGCGTCGCTCGCCCCCTCCCCCGCGTAGCGCGCCGAATGGACGCCAGGACGCCCGCCCAGCGCGTCGACCTCGAGCCCGCTGTCGTCGGCCAAGGTCCAGATACCGCAGTGTTCGGCGACGGCGCGGGCCTTCTTGCGCGCGTTCTCTAGATAGGTCGCCCCGTCCTCGACGACCTCGGGGGCCTTTGGAAAATCCCGCAGCGAGAGGATCTCCAGTCCCGGCGCCTCGAGGATGGCCTGGATCTCGCGCCACTTGCCGGCGTTGCGGGTCGCGACGACGAGCTTCATCGGGCCCTCCCGGTCTTCGGAAGGAGCTTCGCCAGGGCTTGGCGCTGGATGCGGGTGATCTTCTCGATGCCTTGGGCCGCGGCCCCGATCATCCGTTGGGATTGCGCTAAGCTGAAGGGCTGATGCTCGGCCGTGCCCTGCAGCTCGACGAAGCGGCCGTCGCCGGTCATGACGACGTTCATGTCGACGTCGGCGGCGGAATCCTGCTCGTAGCAGAGATCGACGCACAGCCTTCCTCCGACGTAACCCACGCTCAAGGCCGCGACGGTGCCGGTGAGCGGCCACGCCGCAATCTTCTTTTCCCGCTGCAGGCGCCGGCAGGCCAGCGCCAGGGCTATCATGGCGCCGTTGACGCTCGCGCAGCGCGTCCCGCCGTCGGCCTGCAGGACCTCGCAGTCCAGGGTGACGGTGCGCGGGCCGAGCTTTTTAAAATCCACCACCGCGCGCAGCGCGCGGCCGATCAGGCGGCTGATTTCCTGCGTGCGTCCCGAGACCTTGCCCTTCACCGACTCGCGCGCCGAGCGGGTGTGCGTCGCGCGCGGCAGCATCGCGTACTCGGCGGTGACCCAGCCCTCCCCCAAGTCTTTTTTCCATTTGGGGACCTCCTCCTCGACCGAGGCCAGGCAGAGCACCTGGGTGTTCCCCATCTCGATGAGGCAGGAGCCCTCCGCGTAGCGGTTGACCTGGGTCTTGAGCTTGAGGGGCCTTAGGGCGAGGGGGCTTCGAGACATCGGAGTTTTTCCTTGTAGGGATCGGGTTGTTCGGGCCGGCGCTTGGCGAAGCCCGAGGAAAGAATGTTTAGCTTATGCCTCAGCACGGCCGTGGCCGCGCGGCGCTGGGATTCGGAGAGGGCTTCCGAGGCGAGCAGCTTCTCCAAGGCCCGC
>JADYZQ010000271.1 GCA_020853015.1 Deltaproteobacteria bacterium | reverse complement strand
GGCCGCTCTTGGCCGAGCTGCAGGCCCTGGTGACCCCCAGCTCGCTCGGCATGCCGCGGCGGGTGACGGTGGGCGTCGACTCGCAGCGCGTGGCCCTGCTCTGCGCGGTGCTCGAGAAGATCGTCGGCCTGCACCTGGGCGGCCAGGACATCTTCCTCAACGTGGTCGGGGGTCTCGACGTCGACGAGCCGGCGGTGGATCTGGGCGTCCTGCTGGCGATCGTCTCCAGCTTTCAAAACCGCGCCCTGCAAAAGCGCACGCTGGTCTTGGGCGAGGTTGGCTTAAGCGGCGAGATCCGCCCGGTAGCCGGCGAGGCGATTCGCCTGCAGGAGGCTGCCCGCCTGGGCTTCCAGCGGGCCATCCTCCCGAAGAAAGGGTCGTCGGAAAAGACGCCGGCCGGGCTCGAGTTGATCCGCGTCGGGAAGGTGCAAGACGCCCTGGACTTTTTATAGGGTGGTGGGGGATCCTAAAGGGGAATGCGTTACGGGATCATCGGCAATTGCAAAAGCGCCGCCTTAGTGCATGAGAACAGCAGCATCGACTGGCTGTGCCTGCCCAATTTCGACAACCCCTCGATCTTCGCCAAAATTTTGGACGAAGAAGGAGGCCACTTCCGGATTGTGCCGAAGACGGAGGGGCGCATCCGGCAAAGCTACCTGCCCGAGACGAACGTCCTCCGCACCGAGTTCGACGACGGCCCAAACGCCTTCGCGGTCGTCGATTACATGCCGCGCCACCGGGTCGCGGACCGGTATTGGCACCCCCCCGAGGTGCACCGCATCCTCGAGCCGATCCGCGGCTGTCCCCAATTCCGGGTCCAGTTTTTCCCGCGCCTGAATTACGCCGCGGGCGTCACAACCCTGGACATCCAAGGCAACATGGCCTGCGCTCGCCACGGCCAGGAAGACGTGTTTCTTTATGCGAGCTTCCCGCTCGATCAAGTCCTGGGCAACGGCTGTTATCGGCTGGAACGGCCGGAATTTTTTCTGCTCTCCTATCACGAGCATCTCGCAGCGCCCGACATCGCCGGGGTACTGGAGGAGCGCGCCAAGACCGAGACCTACTGGCGGACCTGGTCCTCGCGCTGCCGGCTTCCCGCCGTCGCCCCGGAGGCGGTGCTCCGTTCGGCCCTGACGCTCAAGCTCATGACCTTCCAGGAAACCGGGGCGATCATCGCGGCGCCCACCACCTCCCTGCCGGAAATCGTCGGCGAGGGCCGGAATTGGGATTACCGCTACTGTTGGCTGCGGGACGCCTCCTTGATGTTGGAGGCCCTCGCCTCGGTGGGGCATTACGAGGAGGCCGAGGCCTTCTTGAACTTTTTGCTGAATGTCCTCGAAAGCAAGCAGAGCCGGGTCCAAATACTCTACCGCATCGACGGAGGCACCCACCTGGAAGAGCGGGTCCTTCCGCACCTCCGCGGCTTCCGGAATTCTCCGCCGGTACGCGTCGGCAATGCCGCCGCCACGCAACGACAAAACGACGTCTTCGGGGAGGTTCTGGAGGCACTTTATCAATACTCTCAAGCGCGCGGTGTGGATCAGTTGGCCGCTGGGCATTGGTCGCTGGTGAAATTTCTGGTGCGCACCATTGCCGAGCAATGGCGTGAGGAGGACTCCGGCATCTGGGAGTACCGCAACCGGAAGGCCCACTTCACCTTTTCCAAGGTGCTCTCGTGGGTGGCGCTGGATCGGGGGGCTCGCATCGCCCGGTTTCTCGGGAAAGAGCAGCTCGTCTCCGAATGGGAAAGCCTCGCGCAACAGATCCGCGAGGAAATCCTGGCGAAGGCCTGGAGGGCGAACTTGCAAAGTTTTACCCAATCCTACGAATCCGACGTCCTCGACGTGGCCTTGCTGAGGATGCAGGGCCTGGGCTTTTTGGAAAGTGCCGACCCCCAATGGATCTCCACGGTGCGGCGCTGCGCTGCGGATCTATTGCGCGACGGATTCGGCTTCCGCTACACCGCCCCCGACGATTTCGGGAGGCCCAAGAATTCCTTCGTGCTGGCCTCATTTTGGATCGCGAAGGCCCTCGTCTCGATCGGCGAAATTTCCCGGGCGGAGGAAATTTTCGAGAAAGTCCTTGCCCATGCCAACCATTTGGGGCTTTTATCGGAGCATATCGACCCTGAAAACGGAGAGCTGCTAGGGAATTTCCCCCAGGCGTTTTCCCACATGGCGCTCATCAACACCGCTAATCTGCTCGCGGCATCCCGAGAGGCCCCGCTCTCTTCCTAGCGCCGCCAGAACATCCCTAACGAAAGGAGGACGGCCCGTGCGGCTTGTCATCGTCTCCAATCGTTTGCCGCTAACCGCCTTCGAGAAAGGACGGAGCTTCGAGCTTCGGCCCAGCGTGGGCGGCTTGGCCACGGGGATTCATAGTTACCTCGAGTGGCGCTCCCGTGCGGAGGGCCAAGCCTCGGACCATCTGTGGATCGGCTGGCCTGGGATCCGAGACCTCGAAAAGGGGCCGCGGTTGGAGCGGAAGTTTTCCCGCAAAAAGTCCTTTCCCGTCCTGCTTCCGCCCCGGACCCTGGACGGGTTCTACAGCGGGTTCTGCAACCGCACCCTGTGGCCCTTGTTTCATTTTTTTCCGAGCTACACCGTTTTCGAGGAAAATCATTGGGAGGAATACCGCGAGGCGAACCGTCTTTACGCGGAGGCGGTCCTCCGGAAGGTGAGGCCCGGAGACGTGCTGTGGGTCCAGGACTACCATCTGCTTTTGCTCCCCGGCCTGATCCGTGAAAAACTTCCGCAGCTCCCCATCGGGTTCTTCCTGCACGTTCCCTTTCCCTCTTTCGAGATCTTCCGACTGCTTCCGGGGAAATGGCGCCGGGAAATCCTGGAGGGCATGCTGGGCGCGGATCTGATCGGATTTCATACCCACGACTACACCCAAGCCTTCCTGCGTTGCGCGCTTCGCATCCTGGGCCACGAACACCATAACGGTTTCCTCGAGGTGGACGGGCGCACGGTGAAGGCGGATACCTTCCCGATGGGGATCGACTATGAGGGTTTTCGCGCGGTCGCCTCCTCCCCCAAGGTCCTCGCGGAGGGGGCCGGCGTCAAGCGCGCCTTGGGCAACGCCAAGCTGATCCTTTCGGTCGACCGCCTGGATTACACCAAGGGCATCCTCAACCGCCTCGAGGGTTACGAGCTCTTTTTGGAAAACAACCCGGCTTGGCAAAAAAAGGTCAGGCTCTACCTGGTGTTGGTTCCCTCCCGGACGCAAATGAGCTTGTACCAGGACATGAAGCGCAAGATCGACGAGACGATCGGTAGGATCAACGGACGCTTCGGGTCCCACGAATGGACGCCAGTCCTCTACCAGTATCGCGCCAAGACGCAGGCGGCTCTGACCAGTCTTTATACCGCCGCCGACGTGGCGCTGGTGACCCCTTTGCGCGACGGGATGAACCTGGTGGCCAAGGAATACCTGGCCTGCCGCAGGGACGGGACCGGGGTTTTGGTGTTAAGCGAGATGGCGGGCGCGGTTTACGAGTTGGGCGAGGCGGCGATCGTCAATCCCAATTCGCGCGAGGAGATCGCCGAGGCGATCCGCCTCGGGCTCGAAATGCCCGTCGAGGAGCAGGTCCGTCGCAACCGCGCCATGCAAGGGAGGCTCGAGCGTTACACTGTGGTCCGTTGGGCCGACGATTTTCTCCAGCAGCTCGCCGCCGTCCGCAGGCGTGCGCGGGGGCCCGGCCCCAAGGCCCTCTCAGCCGAGGCCTCGCGCCGGATGCTTGCGGCCTTTGGTAAGGCGAAGCGGCGGGCCCTGCTGCTGGACTACGACGGGACCCTCACCCCGTATTTCAAGGACCCCGCGGAGGCGAAGCCGCCCCGGCGCCTGACGCGGCTCCTCAAGCGCCTGGCGTCTCTGCCGCGGTGCCGGATTGTCCTGATCAGCGGACGTCCCCGGGAGGTCCTGGAGGAATGGTTCGCCAAGATCCCGATAGCCTTGGTGGCGGAGCACGGCGCTTGGCTGCGCGGGCCCTTCGGGCCCTGGCGCCGGATCCGGCCGCTTCGCGACCCCTGGAAGGCCGAGATCCGCGCCCTGCTCCAGACCTACGCCGACCGGCTGCCCGGTGCCTTCGTCGAGGAGAAGGAGTACGCCCTGGTTTGGCATTTTCGCAATTCGCCGCCCGAAATGGCCTCGCTGCGCGAGAAGGAGTTGCTGGACGAACTGCTGCAAAGGACGGGAAATCTCGAGGTGCAGGTCTTGCGCGGCAACAAGATCGTCGAGGTGAGGGCGCAGGGCGTCACCAAGGCCGAGGGGGCCTTCGCCTTCCTCGGCAGGAACCCGCCGGAATTCCTCTTGGCCGTGGGGGACGATGCCACCGACGAGGACCTATTTCGGGCGTTGCCGGAGAGGGCCTACACCCTTCGCGTGGGGAGACCCCCGACCGCCGCCCGATTCACCCTCCCGAATCACGGCGCGGTCTTGAGGCTGTTGAATTCCTTGACCCGCTAGGCGCGGAGCCGAGCGTGTCTCTCGGCTGGGGTGACGCGATAACCCTATCTTTTTTGTTTCCAGGGGGGTTTACTAGAGACATGGGCCTCGGCGACCTCTTCAAACGCTTCACCAAGGGCTCCTCGGAACAGGAGAAGGCCCCGGCGCCCG
>JADYZQ010000270.1 GCA_020853015.1 Deltaproteobacteria bacterium | reverse complement strand
TTGGAACTGTTGAAAGAATTGCAGCACCATCAAGCGGACCTGCTCGATCCCCAAAAGGCCGAGACCCGCAAGGCCGCGCGAGTCAAGGCACTGGGCAAACTCGAGCTCGGCCAAGGGCTCCACGACATCCACAGCCCGGCTTATTGGGCTTATGCCTTCAAATTATTGGGCGACCCCTACGCCAAACGTATCGCGGCCGACATCGAGGCGGGCAAATTTAAGCTGGAGGTCCTGGAGTACGAGGATTTCGCGCGGCGCTGCCGCGAGCTCGGCGAGGAGGATTCCGTCGGCGACAACGCCTTTTTCCTGCACAGCGGCGTCACCGGGGGCAAGCCCCTGATGATGGTGAAGGCCTTCCCCGTGGACAACTATTCCTTCGAGACCCGGCCGGATCCCGTCTTCGCCGTGATGGGGAAGATCGCCCACGAGTACCAACACTTCCTGGATATCGACCCGGCCCAGACCCGCACCCAGTCGGTGGTGCACCTGCAGGAGATGCGCGCCCACCTGCGCGAGGCCCTGTGGCGCGCCCAATACGGCGACACCCAGAAATTGGCCTCTTTTCATCGCGACGGGACCAGCGGACTCGCCCTGCACTGGCGGGATAAATTCGAGTCGCATTACGGGCATCATTTTAGGCGGGATTAAAGGTCACCTCGACGCCGCCCATGAAGATCTTATCGCCGGGTCGGATGGGGAAGATCGATTTCATCGCGTCGGCCTTGCCGCGGGAAGCCCAAACCATCTTGCCGTCCCGCCACACCTGGGTCCCGTTCATGGAGACGGAATCCTCGATGAAGGTGGTTCCGTCGGCGCGGAAGATGCGCACGTGTTTGCCCGAAACCCCTTCTGTCCCACTTACTCCCATGAAGGACTCCCGCCCGAGAAGCACCTGGGGCTGGTTGGGTTCCATGCGGTAGACCCACTTGCCTTCGGTTCCGGAAAGCCCTTGGACTTGGCTTTGCACCACTTTGGGGGTCTGAGGAGGCGGAGGAGGAATTTTTGGGACAGCCGGAGGATTTTTTGGCGAAGGCGGAGGAATCGGCGCCGGCGGCCCTTTAGGAATCTCGGGATTCGACAAGCCCCGCGAGGCGCGGTAATCCCGGATAGGCTTCAACATATGGAGCGCCGGCGTGATGTCGACGTACTGCCCGTTGAAATCGGGCCGATACTCCGCGGGCAGCTTGTAGCTCTGCTCGGCGTATTCCAAGGGCTTCGAGGTGATGATCCCGGAATCAATGACCTCGTCGTAGACGCCGTAAGAGTTCACCTTCGAATCGGTATAGCGGATCGACTTCACCCAGGTGCGCCCGTTGGCGTCCTCGGCCATGGTCCAGACCACCGGGCGCCTGCGGCCGCTGCCCTTCTCGACGAGATAGCCTCCCTGGAATTCGCGGCAGGTGATCTTGCCCAAAAGCGTGTGCGTCTCCGTGTAGGTCTTCGCGGGGGCCTGGGCGAAATCGGGGATGAAGCCCTCCGGATAGGTCAGGCTGGCCAACTTCGGGACAATCGCCGGATCGCTGGCCCCGGAATACGCCCCAGCCTTGAAGGCCGCCCCGGGCTGAAGCGCTCCGATATTCGTCATGCCGACATTGGAGGGAAACATCACCTCTTTGCCGAAGCCCGCCAACATGGTGCCCTGGGCATCTTGATTGAGCAATGGGCTGCCGACGTCGATGTATTTGTCGAACTCCGCGTCGGTCATGCGCACTTTGGTGACACCGCCGGCCGCCTCTTCCAACTTTTGGAAATGCGCGTTGAGCTCAGGGATGGGCTGAGTTTCTTGGGTATAATGCTTCCCTACGCCCTTCGCGTATTTCCCTCCCAAGATGTAGGGCGAGGCCCTCCACCCGCCGTCCGAATTGGATTTGTAGAAAAAGCGCCGTTTCAGGACGGTTTGCCCGTTTTCCTTCACGGGCACCAAGGCCAGAACATGGGGACGGACCTCGCCGCGCTCGTCGACGGTCTCGATGACGCGGCTTAGGTAGAAGGTCTGGTCCCCGACGGTGACCTTGGTGACCGGACGCAGGGTGGGGTCATGCAGGATCTCTTTGACGTGCGGGCGTTTATTCAACCTATCGAGGCCCGCCAGCTCGTCCTGAGTGAGCAAGTTTTCCGGCGGCAGGGACTTGAAGTCGATGTCGTTCTCCGGTTTGATCGCCTCGACTTTGGGCGCCTGTTTCGCGCCGGGCGGCAAAGGCGGCGGCTTCAAGCGAACGCCCGACTCCTTCACGCCTCCGCCGGGGCCCGGCTTTACCGGATCCGAGCCCCCGGCCTTGGGATCGTGGAAGTAGACGTGGACCGTGGCGTTGTCGGCTTTGTAGTGGTCGATGGGTTTTTCGCCGGCCTCGGGCTTGAGGGACTTATAGATGTTTCCCTTGTTGTCGACGTAGGCGATCTCGCCGTCCGACCGTACGATCGGGAGCCGCTTGCCCGGGGGCAGCTCTGCCATGGCGTCCTCGAGGTCCGCCATGCGCTCGAGGGTGCCGTCCATGATGCGGTCGGAGGCCTCCTTCGCCGACTTCGACTCGTGGGCGACCTTCGCCAGGTCGGCGGTGGCATTCGCATCGCCGACTCCGTCGGAGAACATGACGATCTTATCGCCCGGCTCGAGGCGGAACTTCTGCACGATCGGCTTGGGATCGCCGCTGGTGCCCAGTCCGCCGCTGACGATGTTCGCGTAGGGATGCGCGCGGATCTCCATCTCCATCCGCTCCGGGTCCTTGCCGTGCTTCTGAATCACCTCATAGAAAGGCCGCAGCTTGGGGTAAAAGTTCATGTAGGCTTCGACGGCATCCCCTTGCAATTCGCCGGACATGACCCTCTTGTAGAAGTCATGCAGCAGCGACTGGTCGGCGGTGCGATGCTTGACCTTGCCGTCCTTGCCGACCACCACGGCGCCCGCGTCGCCGACGTGGGCCAGGTAGACGTCGTGGCTGCCGTCGGGGTTCTTGACCACCAGGTGCACGACGCCGACCGCTCCGGGTTTTTCCTTTTCGGACGCTTGCTTATAGACGTCCGAGGCCTTCACCGCGCGATCGCCTTCGAGCAAGGCCTTGGTCAACAGCTCCTCGGGGGGCATCTTGCCCTGATTTTCGGAGATATATTTGGCGATGGCCTCGCCGGAGATGCGGCTGGCGGCGTCCCCGCCCTTGTGCCCGCCCATGCCGTCCAGGACGACGGCGAAGTTGTCGCCCTGCACCACGGCGTCCTCGTTTTTCTCTTTATAGCCGATACCCTCGTGGGTCTTGCCGGCGGAGGTGCCGTAGACCTCCGTCGCCTCTTTCTTGCCGACTTCCCCGCGTCTCGGGGCGCCGGGGGCATTGTCGGCCCAGACGCCTTGAATCTCGCCGGGCGCGCCGGGCTTCGGCTTGGGCCCCGCGACGTCCGCGCCGGGCATCGAGATTTTGAGGCCCCTCGGGCTGGCTTCCACCAACCTGCCCTGGGCGTCTAATTTCAAGCCGAGTCGCGCGGCCTCCTGGGGGGTGACGCTGAAGCTGACGGTCTTGACCGGCGAGTCGGGGCGAAGGTCCGGCCGAATCTCCACCACCATGAAGAGCTTGCCGCCCGAGTTTCCGGGCAGGGGCTCCAAGCGCGTCACGCTGCCGATCAGCTTGCCCGGCACCAGGCCCTCGGTGATGGGAGCGGCTTCCAGTTGGTAGGCCTGGCCGGCGCCGTCCTTGAGATCCACCGGCCCGCGCCGCGCCGGCGGGGGCGGCGGTTGGGGCCGCGCCCGAGTCGGGACGACGGGATTGGCATCCGCCGCGAGGGCCAAGGGTTGGGGCAGGATCTCTCCGAAGGAGAGATAAGGCTCCTTGGGCCCCGGCTGAAGCGAACCGTCCGGCCGCAGCTTGATATTCAAGGCGGCGGCCTCGGCGGGCGTCATCTCGAGGGTGATGCGACCCTCTTCGGCCCCCATGCCGCGGCGGGTACGCACGTCCAACCGAACCTTGCCTTGCGGGTCGTTCGGCACGCGCGAGGCGGAGGCGATGCGGCCGAGGTATTGCGTCCCCATCTCCGTCCAACCTTGCTGCCAAGGACTGACCGTGAAGGAACGACCTCCCAAATCGATCGCGGGGCCGCCGTGCGGACCGACCTGCAGGACCGCCGCGTTGCTGGGCGCCGCCGGCGGTGGCGGCGGCGCGGGAGGGGCCTGCGGAGCCGCCTGGGCCGGCTCGCGGAACTGGAAGGTGGCGCCGTTGATGACGAAATATTCCCCGTCTTTAATCGGATAGTATTTCGGCATGCGGCCGCCCATCACGTAGACCCCGTTGGTGCTGACCTTGGACGCGTCGCCCATCGGCCCGTCGACCAAGTACCACTTTCCGTCGGCATGGTTGCGCACGATCGTGGCGTGAACGCCGGAGACGTTCGAATCGGTGAATTGCAGGTCGCCCTGTCCCCTCCCGATGACGAAAGGAGAACCGTCCGACTTGGGGACGACGGTGCGGGCCTCGCCCACCGGGAGCTTGCCCGAGACGGCGATCGGCAAGGCACCGCCGGAGGCCGCGGGCGGCGCGTAGCCCTGCACGCTGCCGTCCGGCATCTGGTATTGGATCCAGGCCTCCGCCGGCGCCTTGAAAGGCACCACATTATTTCCGACCTGAAATAGATCGTTGTCCTTGACGGGCTTCCAGTAGCGCCGCGCCACCGGATCCGCCTGAGCCGCGTACAAGTCCATCGAAGGCTTACCCTCGAAGACGTACCACTGCCCCTTCGGTCCCCGTTGGAAGGTCAGCAAGGGCGGGCTGACCTGCCCCATGTACTGGTTGACGACCGGCCGGCCTTGCGGATCGGCCATGACTTGGAAATAGGTCGTTCCCGCGCTTACCTCCAATGCTGGATGGTTCGCGACGACGGAGCCGCCGCGCGGGCCGGCGTCGGCCGCGACGCCGACGTTCGCCGGAGTCCCGACGGCATACTGTTTCACCACGAAGCCGTGGTTGGGCACCTCGGCGACCTGAGTCCCCTTGGCGTCGAATTTGATGCCCAGACGTTGGGCCTCCGCCTTGCTCAAATAAACCTTCGTATTCGCCGTCACGGCCCCGCTGGAGGGGTCGGTGACGCGGTAGACCAGCTCGACGCCGTCCCCGTGGACCTTGGCGCCCTCTTTCGAGAAGGTGCCCACGAAGCCGTCGACCACCCGGCCCCCCTGATAGTCCCGCGTCTCCAGGGGGCGTATCGCCGTGACGACGCCGTTATGCTCTAAACGCACCGGATTGTCCCGCGTCGCGGGCGAGAGATCCGCGGAAGGCTTCGGGGCGGAGAGAAATCTCCGGACCACGGGAATGGCCAAGAGGGTGCCGATCCCGACGATCATCGCGATCTCGACCGGGCCGATGTTGGGACCGCCGCGCATCACGCCGTCGGCGGCGCGGGCGGTCTCGGGCGCGACCAGGGCGAGGAGCCCCATCAAGAGACCCGTGCCCGTAGCCAAGGTACCGGTGTTGCTGTCCCGCCCCGAGCCCTTGGGCCCCTGACTATCCGACCCCTTTTCGACATAAAGGGGGCGTACCAAGTCGGCCACGGACTTGTCGGAAAGCTCCTTGCCGTACTCCAGGGGACCCCGCAAGGCGGCATCGAGAAGCTCCAGCCTCTCCAAGGCATCCTGGTATTCCGGACTGTCCTTCTTTCCCTTGAGGATCGTCTCGCGATCGGCCTTCATCTGAGCCGCCAGCTCGGGCTCGGCGGCCTCCAGGCGTTTTTCGATGCCCGCCAAAGGTTCCAGCGCCTTGTTGGGGTCCGCATCTTTCAGGCGCGCGCCGAGTTTCTCCGGATCGGAAGAGTCCGCGGCCTTTCGGGTCTCGGTGCCCGTATCGGTTTTGGCCCTGGGACGTAAGGGAATGACGTCGGCCCCCTTCCCTTCCTTGGCGCCGGGGGCGGAAGCCGCGGACTTGTCGTAGACCTCCTGGGAGGCCTTGGCGAATTCGGCGAATCCGGCCTCGGTCATGAAAACCACCGGCTGCCGGAAGCGGGGATCGCCGTGATTCAAGGCCAAGACGTCCCCAAGCCTTTCCATCGCGACCTTAAACTGCGGGGAATCCGTGGGCTCGGTCATGAGCGTCTTGTAGTCGGCGTCGAATTTTTCCAATAGGGCCTGATGACCTCCCTCGACGAGGCGCTCGCGGATCATGTCGAGCTCGCCGACCAGGTCCATGTTTTTCAGGCCCGGACGCCCCACCGGCTCGGGGAAAATGCGCTCGTAGAGGCCGTTGAGGTACGCGACCTTGCGATTGATGCCATCGACGTCCGGCGCCTTGGGGGCCTTGGGAATTTTAAAGACTTGACCGCCAGAGGGCTCGCCTTCGGAATACTTCTGCATCAGGGAAACCATGTCGTCGAGCCCCCGCTGGATCTCGGCCCGGTTGGGGACATCGGCGGGCAGCTGGGGAGGTTTGGGCATTTCGGGCGCCTTCTCGCCGGGCCCCAAGTGGGTGACCTTCGCCAGGTAATCGGAAGCCTCCCGACGAAAATCCTTGATGGGGTCCAATATCTCGGGCGGCAGGTCCTTGTTCTTGTAGACCAGCTTATGTTCGATCTCGCCCCACTCGTGCATCGCCTCGGTCTTGATCTGGATCTCCACCGGCTTGCCGTCGACCTCGACGACGATGTGCAGGGCCCGATAGCCGCTGGCCGGGTGGCCGTCGACCAGACGGTGGATGCCGTCCTGGTCCAGCTTGGCGTCGATCCAGACGACGCCTTCTTCTTCCTGGATGCCCTTCCGTTTCATCTCCGTGGGAGTCATGACGTCGGCCTCCATCGAACCGTCTTTCAGGTAGGCCTCTCGGATCTTGTACTTCTCTTGGATCCTGGCGATGACCGCCTCCGCGTCGGCGTTGCTGCGCACCACGATGCGGGTGCCCGCGATGTCGGTGAGCGGCGCCATGTCCTGCCAGCCGCGGCGGACCAGTTTGGGAGCGAGGTCGTCGGCGGCCTTCATCCGCCCCTTGGGCGGGAATTCTTGGCTGAGATGCAGGTCGGGGTCGGCGCCGAGCTCCTTCAAGAAGCCCATCACGTCCTCGAAGGCGCCCTTGTGATCCTCGACCATCTTCTCGGCGACGGCCTTCTGCCGCGCGCGATATTCCGTCTGGGTAATCTTGCCGGCTTGAAGGTCCCGGGCCGCTTCGGCGAAGGGCGTGTCGCCAGCCGCGAGGTGGTCGACCTCGGCTTTGAGATCGCCGGTCGTCTCTTCGCCCGGGGAGCCCTTGGGACGAACGCCCGACGGCGTCAGGGCCTGCTTGTCGCCGGCCTGGGCCTTGCCCGGACGGACCGTCTCTCTTTCGGCGGGTGGCAACTCTTTGGGCGCGGCGGCGCCGGGACGCACGGTCTCCTGGAACTCCGCGGCCATCTTGCCGTTGGCGACGTCGAAGGCCTCGTAGGGGCTTTTGCCTTCCTTGACCGCGGCATCGAAATGGCCTCGGGCCTGCTCGGCCAACTGCGCGGCCTCTTCCTTGTTGCGGCCGGCTCGCAGCGCCCGGTCGAAGATCTCGGATTCGAGGCGCTGTCCGGTCTGCTGCACTATCGGATCGACCTTGGGCCCCTTGGGCTCGACGCGCGGGCAATCCTTCAGGACGCGGTCGACCAACAGCATCTTGGCCGCCTTCACGAAATTGGCGTCGCCGTCCAGCCCGTATTCCTTGGCAAAGGCCTCGACGACGGCCTCACGGTTCGTCTTGAACTTGGCCTCGATCGCCGGATCGCCGCCGCTGGGTAGGCCCGCCGCGTCCTGGCTGAGGATCTTGCCCAGGTCCATTTTGAATTTTTCCCGCTTGGCGGGATCGACCTTGGCCTCGAAACCCTTGGCTAGCTTCAGGCCGTAGCCGCGCTGCCGCTCCATGAAGCCCGTCAGCTTGGGATCGGCGGGCGCGCCCTGCTTCGGCGCCTCGCCGAAGCGGACCTCGGCCTCGCGCAGGTTGTCGACGACCAGCCGGCCGAGCAGCTTCATGAAGGCGGGATTCTTGTCCATGCCGTATCGCTCGGCCAAGACCTTGGCCTCTTTGACCCGCTGCCGCAGCAGGGCCTCCCGGCCGGCCGCGTCCTGGGTTCGGCCGCCGGAGGCGACGTCCTTCAGCACCAAGGCGTTCAAGTCCTTCATGAAGTCGGCGTTCTTCTCGAGTCCGAAGCTCCGGGCCAGCTCCAGGGCGAGGCCCATCTGTTCCTTCGCGAGCTCGGCACGGGACGGCGTCACCGTATCGGGGCGCACGGGATCGCCCACGCCCTGCACGACCAAGGTCGTGTTGTCCTGCTTGAAATGGCTCTGCGTCTTGTCGCGCGGCACGCCCCGGAACTCGAAGCTCTGCCCGTCCGCATAGGTCACCTGCACGCGACCCAAGTCCTTGGCCTCGCCGACGTTGCCCATCATGTCGAGGACCTTGCCCTCCCACATGCCCTTCCAACCGGAGGGCGGCTCTTGGCCGGTGACGGCCCGATAGGCCTTGGCGTAGGCCTCGGGGGTGAGGGGCATGTTTTCCTGCCCGCTCTTCTGCAGGGTGTCGGCGAGCTGCTGGCGGATCAAGACCTCGCGCATCAGGACGTCGCGGACCTCGGCGGGAGTCTTGGCGCCCGACTCCCGGATCAAGAAGGCGATCTCGGCGTGGGAGCCGAAGTTTTCGAAAAAACCGTCCGAACCGTTGAGGACGATGTCGCCCTGCTCCACCGTCACGTCTTTCGTCCGGATCTTGAGGGGACCGGAGTGCCCGCCCAGGGATTGATCGACGATGTTGGCGTTGGGATCGGAGCGGCTCTTGAGGATGTCGGCCTCGCTGCGGCCGTAGGCGTCGAGGATCTCGACCTCGCCGTTGGGCTTGAAGCGGATCACGGCGGCCTCGCAATCGCCGACGCTGCGGAAACGGGCGTTGAAGGTGCCGTTGGGGTTGCGGCTGATCTCGGTGCCCATCGCGACGGCGCCGGGCAGCATGTACTTCGCATAATGCTCGGCGGTCGCGCGGTCGAGGTTTTGCTCTTTCATCAGGCGTTCGGTCAGGGCGGGCAGCAGTTCCTTGCCGTAGGCGGCGACGGCCTCGTTGGCGAGACGGATGCCGTCTTCCACGGACTTGCCCTCTTTGACCGCCTTCTCGAAGGCGGTCTTGGCCAGCTTGGCGGCCATCTCGCCGCCTTGGGTGCCGCCCATGCCGTCGATCACGAGGGTGACGGTGCGGCCGTTCTCGAAGGTGACGACGACCTGGCGGTCCTCGTTGTATTCCTTGTAGCCCACGCCCTCGTGGCTGGCGCCGGCGATGCCGCCGCGGTCCGTGACCTCGGCGCGGTTTTCGGTGGTGGCCAGCTCGACGCGCACCGAGAAGACCCTCCCGTCGGGCGTGGTCATCTCGACCGAACGCACCTTGCCGTCGGCGTCCTTCACGAATTGGGCCTTGTTCTCGCCGTGATTGAGCCGCGCCTCCTTCAGAACGGCCTGAGCGTCGGCCTCGGTGCGAACATGGATGAGAACCTCGTATTCTCCGGTAGTCTTGCCCGGACCGGCCTGAAAGTCGTCGCCGTAACCCGGTTGCCGGAAAGAGACGTCCAGGATGCGCGTCCCTTCGGGGGCCTCGCCCAAGCCCTTGTCGTGTCCCTGGCCCTGGATGGCTCGCTCGAGGAAGGGAAAGGCGGCGTCCCGCAAATGTCCGGTGACCTTGGTGCGCTCCTTCGGGTAATCCTCCCATTTTTGGATGACATCGAGGTTTTTGCGCAATTCGCCTTGCAATTCGTCGGCGCGTTTCTGCGCGGCGAGGCGCTCGGGGCTGCCCTCGGTGTGCTTTTTCAGCTCGGCCTTGGCCTTGAGGTACTCGCCGCTCAGCGACTTGACGTTGTCCGCGGCGGTGCGCACCTCCTTCGCGGCCGCCTTGTCCTTCGGCGTGCCGAAGCCCTCGGCCTGCTTCAAAGTGCGCTGCCATTCGACCTTGCCGGATTGGGATTCCAGGACGCGGCGCACCCCTTCGTCCAAGATGGGATCTTCCGGCGCCGAAGCCTGTTTCTTGCCCTTGGCGCCGTCGCGCTGGGTGGGGGGACCGGCGTCGCCGGCGTCTCCCGCGCCCTTCTTGGCGGTGGGGTCGGTCTTGGTCAAGTCGTCGGCCTTCGGCTTGGGCGCCTCCTTAACCTTCACCTCGTAACCGTATTCGGCCTTGGCGTTGGGGACGATTTCGGCCTCGCCCTTGGCGATCTTGGCGGCCAACTCGACGGCCTGATCTTTGGTCAACTTGCCGTCGGCGAGCTGTTGCAGGAGGCCTTCCTTGACCGCTTGGCGCTTTGTCTTGGGCAGGCCGTCGAGGGCCGGCTGCAGGGCCTCGAGCGACTCCATGTTGCGCTGAACGACCTGGGTCAGCTCTTCGGTCGTAGGCGGCTTGCCGGAACGCATCGCATGGTCGAAGGAGAGATCGAAGGCGCGGCCCGCATCGGCGGCGCGGGTCATGGCGGGATCGGCGTCCGCGGCCTTTTTCTTGGGAGCGGGAGCGCTGGGCTGGCCGCTATCGGCGGGCGGCTCGACCGCCTTGAGCACCACCACCTTGGCGGCTTCCTTCTTTTGACCGTACCAATGCTGGTAGGCCTCGTGGTCGTCTCTGGAAATAGGCGGCCCGTCGATCACCTTCCCTTCCTTGTCGACCTTTTCGAAACCCAAGACCTCCGGGGACCTGCCCGCCTTGATGTCGCCGATATCTCTTTGATTTAACCTCTCCCGGGTTCCGTCGGGCTTGACCTTAACGTAGTAAGTGACTTTCTTGCCGGCACCCTCGACAGGAGTCGCGTTGGGATCCTTTTGGTCGCAAGGCTCGTACTTGTCGACCTTGGGACGGATTGTCACGCCCTGTTCGAATTCCGGCGCCAAGGCCTCGGCGTCCGCCTTGCGCTTCGCCTCGGCCACGCGGGTTCTCTCCTGCGTGACATGGGCGCGATAAGCCTGAAACTGCTCGGGAGTCGCCCAAAGCTCGCCCTTCGTCTTATCCTTGAGAAATAAATCGGCGGCGGGCCCCTCGGCGCCCTTGACGCGATATCCGAGGATCTGACCCTTCTGCTCCACTTTCTCGATCGTCACGCCCTTGCCGAAGGCTTCGGTCCATTGAGCCCGCTGCTCTTCCCGGGCCTTCTCTCTCTGTTGAAGGGCCATTTCCCGAGCGTCCGGTTCCCCCTTGGCGGGGGCGGCGCCCTTCTTGTCGTCGGCCGGCGGGGCGGCGGGTCCGCCCTTGAGCTTGGACTCTTTGCCGGAATATTCGACCCACTTGCCGAGCCAATCGTGGCTCTCTTTCCAGGTGGTCTTCTCTTGCTCCGTGAAGACCTTCAGGCCCTTGCCCTTTTCCAGCTGGCCGGCGACGTCCATGGCCTCATGGCCGATCTCCATCAACTTCCTGGCCTCGCCCCGCAGCTCGGGGGTCATCTCGAAGGGCTTGCCCGCGAGCGCGGCCTTTTCCATTTCGGTCTGGAGGCGCGTCTCGAACTGGCCCTTCGTCTTGACGAAGAGATCCAGCTTGATCTTCTGCGAGGCGGCGACCTGCGTGGAGCTCTGGTAGCGCGCAATGATCGGATGGGTGGTGAGCCCACCCAGCTTGAGGCCGACCAAGGTGGCGATGCCGTGCTCGATTTGTTCGGCGGAATTGGCCTGCTCGAGGGCGGCGGTGTATTGCTTCCATTCGAGTTTCTTGCCGTGGGCCACGCGCTGGTAGAGCATGTCGAGGCCGATCTGGGCGCTGCTCCAGGCCTGCATCCCGGCCGCCTCGGCGGTGAAGGCCCCGACATTGTAGAGGGCCTTGCCGCCCATGCTCAACTCGGCCATTTCCTTCTGCAGCAGCTCGCGCATCATGGCGCGGCGCATGCCGACCGCGGTGGCGTCTTCCAACAGGGCGGTCGCGCCGGCGCGGGCCAGGGCCCGCTCGCTTAAGGTAAAGACCTGATAGCCCTCGCCGACCACCTTGAGGGCCTTGAGCATGGCGGCGTTGGTGACGACCTTCCAGCCCAGGTCGCCGACCCCGTGGATGTCGCGCCAGGGGTCCTCGACCGTGCTCATCCCGAAGCCCTTGAGCTGGAACTCTTCCTTGGCAGCGTAGAGGGCCGAGCGCATCAGCATCTCGTAGCCGACGAAGACCGCTCCTTCCAAAAGGATCAGGCCCACCTCCGTCGCGATCGCGGCGGTGCCCGCCGCGGCGGCGGCTCCGGCCACCGGCGCGAGGGCGCCCATCGTTACCGCGGTGGCCGCGGCGGCGGCGGTGATGATGGCGACCTCGAGGGCGATCATCTTCCACTTTTGGTCGGATTGGAAATTCTCGAAGTCCTTATGGACGCGCGACTGCCGCTTGCTCTCGGTGGCGACGCGGAACAGGGCCAGGGCCCGCTCGACGTTGCCGGCCTTTAAGGCCTTCTCCGCGTCCTGGTATTTCTCGATCAGGGTGTCGTATTCGCGGACTTCCTCGCCGGCATCCAACTTTTGCTTGCGCATGGTATGCAGCTGGCTGAGCTGCATCGAAATCCCCTCCCGAACCGTCGTCGGGAGGTCCTTGAACATCTGCTGGTCGGTCTCCTTCAGATAGGCCAAATTTGCCGTCAGTAGCTTGTCGATGCCCGTCGCGTCGAAGGAGCCGCCCTCCTCGAACTGCTTGTCCAGGTTCTCCATCGCCGCGGTCCACTTGGGATCGGCCTCCCACCAGGTCTTGACCGTCGCCGGCTTTGAGGAGCCATGGTATTTCATGTCCTCGCCGGCGAAATCCTCGACCTCGGTGCGCATCTCGCCCGGCTTGAAGCCCTGGAGGTTGGAGGTATGGACCAGCGTGACGCCCTTGAGCAGCGTCGATTCGGCGCGGGCCAACTCTTGGGCGCTGCCGATCATCGCGTCGAGGACCTGTTCGGGATCGGCGTCGGCGGCGAGGCCGCTGAGGCCGTCTCCGGTCGTCTTGAGCTTGCCCTGGGCCGCCAGCAGGGCGTCCTGATAGGCGTATTTGCCGCCCTGCCCCACCTTGCCCAGCTTCTTGCTGTGGGTCTCGAATTGCGTCAGGTCGGCGTTGAACTCCCCGACCTGGGCCTGGAAGACCTGCGTATAATTCGCGCGCAGCTCGCCGATCTGTCCCCTGAGATCCTCCAGGTGCTTCTTATGGATGGCCGCCTGGCCGGCGTTGCCGGCCTGCTCGGCGGCGACCAGCTTTGCCTGAGTCTCTTTGTAATCCTTGCGCACGGCCTCGAAGCTGGCGAGGGTCTTCCCGATCGCGCCGAGGTTTTGGCGGTATTCGGTGAGGTTGCTCTGCATCCAGGCTTCGGGCTTGTCGCGGAGGTCGAGCTCGGTGGCGTCCTGGAACCAGGCCCCGAAGGCCTCGGTGGGCTCGAAGATCCGGGCGCCGGTCTTGGGGTCCACGGGCAGCTTGCCGTCCGCGTCCGTCTTGAAAAGCGTCTTGGCGACGGCGTCGACCTCGGCGTTGAATTTTTCCAGATCGGTGGCGGCCTCGCCCCCGGGCACGAGTCGTCCCCTGCCGAAGGCCTCGAGGGAGGCGCGGATCTGCTTGGCCTGCTCGGGATTCTTCTCGTCCCATTCGCGGAGGGCCTTGAGGACGGGCATGTCGTTGAGCTGCGCGGGATTCCAGTCCTCGGGCAGGTGATCGCCTTCTTGGTAAGAGGCGCGCAGCACCGACCAATCGTTGGTGCGCTTGATGTACTCCTGCACCTGGGGCGGCAGCTGGGGCAGGAGGGTCTTCTTGCGCAGCGAGTCGGCCATCTGCAGGGTCTCGGCGTTTTGGATCTGCCGCTGCGCCGTGGTCATCAGCTCGTCGAACTTCTTCACGTCGCCTGCGTGTATGGCCGAGATGATGTCCTCGCGAAGATTGCGGATCCCGGGCATGTCGTTGGCTTCGATAACGGGCGGAAACTGCAGGCCGCAGAGCCGCTTGAGGGCGTCGTAGCCCTTTTCCATGCGCTCGAGGTCGGCCTTTTCCGCGGGGGTAAGCGTGCCCGCGTTTCGCTTTTCCGTGAGGGCGGCCTTGGCGTCCATGAAATCGAGACCCAGCTTCTCCTCGACCTCCGCCATCTTGTGGCAGTAGATGGAGGAAAGTTTCAGCCGATCCAGCAACCCTTCGGGCGCGTCGTCGTGCGAGCCGAAATATTGGATCAAGGGCTCTTGGGCGGAGTCGTAGATCGCCTTGGCGTCCTTATAACGGCCCACCTCCATGAGCCCGTCGCCCATCAGCTTGAGCGCCTGCGGGTCGCGCAGCGTGGCCTCGCCGCCGAACTGGAGCACCGTCGCGCCTTTAAGGAACAAGTCGCGGGCGGCCTGCTCGTCCCCGCCCTGGCGCGCGATATAAGCCGCCTGATAGAAGCTCTTGGCCGAGGTCCGCATGAAGCGCCGGTCGCCGGTCAGGTCGTAGCTGCGCTTGAAGGCCTCGCCGGCCTGTTGGTAATACTGAAAGGCCTTTTGCACCCCTCCCGGGCCCTGGGCCTTGGCCTCTTCCGCGGCGGCCTCCAACATGACTCCTTGGATGACGTTGTAGGCCCCCGCCTTGTCGATGTAGCTGCGCCCCGGATTGCTTGCGTCGTTGGGCGCCAGCAAGGTCGTATAGGCCTCGGCGAGATCGTCCTTCTGCTTCAGGGTCGCCTCGACGGCCTCTTTGAATTCGGGCGTATCCGGCTTCAAGCCCTGCTTCGCGGCCGCGTCCTCGGCGCGTTTCTTGCGGCCGTCGAGGTAGGTCTGGGCCGCCTGTTGCAGGTTGGGGTTGAGCTTGCCTTCCTTGTCGTAGGGCAGTTTTCCGTAGACCTGCTCGAGCTCGCCGCGAAATTGGTCGAGGTGCTTGAGGGCGTATTCCAGGAACTGGTCCCCGCCGACCTTGTCCTCGGAGGTCTTCAGGACGGTGAAACTCTTGTTCCACCACTCCGTCACTTGGGACGCCGTCACCCCCTTGCGCATCATGGCTTCCACCAGCCGGTCGCGGGGCTTGACGTCCTCGGAGTAGAGCTCTTTGCCCATAGCCTCGGCGCTGCCCTGCATCGCCTTTTGAATGGACTCGCCCAAGGGGGTGTAGTTCAGCTTGACCTCGGCGCCGCCGGGGCCGCTCATCGCGATCTTGTCGTTTAAGGAGTACTCGGGCGCGCCGGTCTGCCGGGCCAGGCGCAGCGCTTCTTGCAAGAAGCTGAGGGCCTGCTTGGGATGGCCCGAGGCCAAAAGCAGGTCTCCGGTGGCGTGCAGGACCTGCCACTTGTTGGGATCTCCCTCGGCGGTGTAGCCTAGGTTTTTCGCCGCGAGATCGAAGCAATATTTCTGGAGCCGCTTGTTGCCGGCCATCTTTCCCATGGCGGTCTGGGCCCGCGCCAAGCCCACCCGCGCCATCGTGTCGTCGGGGTTGAGGTCCAGGCTCTTCTGGTAATGCGCCACCGCGGCGATGGGCCCGCCGCCGCCCTGGGCCATCAAGCGGTCGCCTTCTCTTTTGAGCCAAAGGCCTTTACGGCCGGCATCGGTAGAGAAGAAATCGCCGCGATAGGGATACCATTTGTCCTTGTACACCTCGACCAAATCGTAGGTGAATTTTTTCCCGTCGTAATTGACGCTGACCCCCTCCTTCAACACGTCGGCCTGCTCCTTGGTGGGAAGCAGGTGGTATTCGGTCTCCTGGCTCAAAAAATGGGTCAGCCGGCGGTTGAACTCCTCGCTGCCGGGACGCAGCTTTTGCATATCGGGCGTCTCGACGAATGCTTGGGCCTGCTTCTGCACGCGCGACTTGGCGTCGCCCGCGAAGGCGGAATTGTAGCGCCCGTTCGCCTCCAGCATGCCGTCCATCACGCCCTGATAGGAATCCTGCCACGCCGAGAACTTGTCGTAGTCCGGCTTGGGATCCAGGTGCTGCGCGACGATCTGGGACTTTTCCTTGAAAAACTTGGAGGCGGCGGGATCGGAGGTCTCGGTGTCCCGGGCGGCCATGTCGTAGACGCCCTTGGCGTCCTCGAAGCGCACCGCATCGACCAGCGCGTCCGCGAAGAAGTCGTAGGGATTGTCGTACTTCCCGTAGACCTCGGGGTGAGGATGTTCTTTAAAACCGTTCAAGAGCTCGATGAGCTCGTGCGGCTGGCCGTTGCGGACGGCTTGGTCCAGGTAATAAGTCGCTTTTTCGAAATCTTTCGTGGTTCCGATATGGCCGGCGCAGAGACGCTTGGCGATCCGGAATTTCTCGCCGGCCACCACCGGGTCGACGGCCGGGTCGACGTCGACGTCCTTTAAAAACTGAAAGGCCCGCTCCAATTGGGCCATCCGCACATTCTTATCCTTGGTCTTATCGGCCCACTCCACCCAGTATTGAGCCGCTTCCAACCGGAGGTTGGTGTCCGAGGGATATAAAGACACCGCCTGCTGCATCATCCGGGCGCTGGCGCCCAGGTCCGTCTTTTTCAGATCCCTAGCCTTCTCGGCCAGGAGATCCTTCGCGTCCTTGAGACGCTCGGGCTTGAGATTGCCCTCGCTGTCGAACATGTCCTCCGGGAGCTTGAGGCTCTTGAATTTCTTCACCTCGGCGGTGATTTTTTGCAGCTCCTGCGGCGAGGGAGGGGGCGGAGGGGGGGCGGCTTCCTTCTTATCTTCGGTTTTGTCCTTATCGGAAACGGGAGGCGGGGGCGGCGGAGGCCCGTACAACTCGTTGGTTTTCGGAGAGCCTAGATCGATTGCGCCGTCACCCATAGAACCAGAACCTCTTCGGATACTCGTGAAGTATCAGTAGAAAGCCCAAGCCCTTCGAGCGGAGACTCCTACTAATATCGGTGGAATTCTAACACCTTGTTGCGCGGAGAAAGAATCGGAAAAAAGATTTTCGGGAACGGGAATCGCCTAGGAAGCCGCGACCTTAGCCTGCAGGCGGGCGCGGACCTCTTCAAAACCCGCGAAAAATCGGAGCGATCCGGTGGGACGGGCCGCGGGCTCGGCCTTGCGGGGCTCGGACTGAAACTGGACTTCGGGGGCCTTTTCGGCCACCGAGGCGCTGCGGCGGAGGACCACAGGGTTGCCGCGGTCGTCGTAGCCGAGAAACTCTTCGAATCTGGGGGTGGAAATTTGAATTTTGGGGTCGGTCTTTTCCACGTTTTCCTTCCTCTTTCTTCCTCGGGACCCGCTTCTTTCGGGCCCTTCTATGTGAAGGATTTGCAACCGACGTGCCACGGCATAAAACTAAATATATAGTATTTTCAATTGCTTAAAATTGATGTGTAAACACCTCACCTCTATATTTTGAGAACAATGTTTCAAATTAATTCCCATTGTTCACATTATGGATTTTCGGACCGACCTTACTGACCGAGCCAAAATAAAAAAAGGGGGGCAAATGGATTTCTCCAAATGCCCCCCCTATTTTCGAGGGAGGTCAATTAAGATTCTCGCAACCGCTGCAATCAGCCGCGATGTAGCAGCTGCTGACGCCGTCGGAGAGACCGCCATAACAGGTGACATTCCCGTTCTGGTCGACCGAGATCTTCAGCTCGTGAAAGATATACTCGATATCGTTCACGGTGATCCCGTTGGTGGTCAATTCCGCCTCGTATGGAGCGGTGGCATGGAGTGGCTCGAAGTTGATGTTGAAATCGCCATCGACCTCGGCGCCCGCCGGCTGGAAAATGCACTCCTCGGGAACGATGGAGAGCATGAAGTCGGCGTCCAGGCCGGACGAGTCCGTGCAGGCCTGAACCTCGGGGATGACGTGGATATAACCGCTGTCGCAGTACAGGACCGGATCGGCGGTGATGTTGTCGCTGAGCCCATTCAGGCTTCCGCAGTTGTCCACACCATTGAAGGTGGTGGAGAAAGCGGAGACGATGTCGGCGAGGACACGGATGGTGACTTGATAGTCCTCTTCGGTGGCTTCTTTACGAACCCGAGCAGGATCGTCGCCGCAACCTTGGAGAACCAAGCTACCGCCCAGGGCCAGGACCGCCACCGTGGCTTTGGCCGCCCGTCCGCGACGGAGGGCGTAGGCCAGGAAGGCGGCCATCAGGACCACCCAAGGGGTCGCCGAACCGAGGGCGTTCCCCTTGCCGTGGGCCAAGGAACAGCCGCCGCTGGGGCCGCCTTCGATGTTGGGACCGGCCTGGACGCCGTCGACGCCGGCATCGAGGATGATGACCTCCGCGACGCTGGGATCGCCCAGGACGCCTTCACCGGTCACGCCGTCGAGAATGACGGAGAGACGGCGTTCGGCATCCTCGGAGTCGGTGTAGACCGGGATGACGATGGGCTTGGGCAGGTTGTCGCCGTCGACCCAGGTGAGCACGCCTTCCACGTTGGAATAGTCCTCGGGGGAAGTGGCGGTGCCGTTGCTGGTCGCGTAGTGGACGCTGACCGGGCCGGAGTTGCCGCCTTCGCGGTTCACGAACACGATCGCGGAACCGACGGTTTCCTTGAAGGTATAGGTGGCCGCGCTGAAGCGGATGACGCCGGCGGTGTCGTCGTCGATGATGTGAACCAGGGCGGTCCAAGGATTACCCAAGGAAGCGCCGCCGGTCGGGTTGCTGAGGATCAGCGTGAAGAACTCCTCGCCTTCCTGCAGCGTGTCCTGTTCGATTTGGAAGACGACCGCCTGAGGAGCGGTCTCCCCGTCGTTGAAATCGACGGTGATCGGCGCCGGAGGCGAGGTGAAATCCGCGCCTTCGGTGGCCGTCCCGGGCGAAACCGTCACGGTCGCGCCGACCGGTCCGGAGCTGCCGCCGACGCGGGTCACGAAGACCTGCGCCATCAGGTTGCCTTCGACGAAGTAATAGTCGGGCTCGCTGAACTGCAGCACGCCGGCCACGTCGTCGTCGATGATGTGGACGGTCGTGGGATTCGGGTTTCCGATGGTCACGCCGCCCGTCGGGCTGCCGAGGACCAGCTGGAAGAATTCACCGCCTTCCTGGATGACGTCCTGCGGAATTTGGAAGGTCAGGGTGAACGGAGCCGCGACGCCGTCCGCAAATTCGACCAGCAGATTCTGCGGAGGGACGAAGTCGGCGTTGAGCGTGGCGGTCTGGGGATTCACCGTCACGAGGGCAGAGACGTCGCCGCTGCTGCCGCCGGTACGGGTCACCAGGACGTTGGCCATCAGGTTGCCTTCGACGAAGAAGTACTCAGGCTGGCTGAATTGCACCGAGCCAGGCACGTCGTCGTCGATGATGTGAACCGTGGTGGTCGACTGAGCGCCCAGCGAGGCGCCGTTGGTCGGATTGGCCAGGACGAGCTGGAAGAACTCGTCGCCTTCCTGCAGGGTATCCTCGGGAATTTGGAAAGTAAGGATCTGAGGAGTGGTGACGCCGTTTCCGAAGGTGACCGTCAAAAGCCCCGGGGGAACGAAGTCGTCGTTCAGGGTGGCCGTTTGCGCGTTCACCGTAACGGTGGCGGAGACGGTATTGCTGCTGCCGCCGGTGCGGGTGACCAGGACCTGCGCCTGCATGTTGCCTTCGTGGAAGAAGTACTGCGGGGCGCTGAACTGGATCGTGCCCGCCACGTCGTCGTCGATGATGTGGACGGTGGTGTTGGACTGGGTGCCGATCGAGGCCCCTCCGGTCGGGTTCCCGAGGATGAGGTTGAAGGTCTCCTCGCCTTCTTGCAGGTTATCCGCGAGGATCGGGAAGGTCAGGGACCTGGGAGCCGCGTCGCCGTCGGGGAATTGAACGGTCAGCTGGACAGGAACGGTGAAGTCCAGATTTTGCGTCGCGGTTTGCGGATTTACCGTCACCGTGGCGCCAACCAGGTTGTTGTTGCCGCCCGTGCGGGTCACCCACACCTGGGCGTTCAAGGTACCTTCGTTGTAGAAGTAGTGCGGTTCGGAGAATTGAAGGACCCCGGCGGTGTCGTCGTCCACGATATGAACCGTGGTCGTCGCCTGGGTACCGATGGAGGCCCCGTTGGTCGGGCTGCCGAGCGCCAACTGGAAGAACTCGTCGCCTTCCTGAATAGCGTCTTGCACAATTTGAAAAGTCAGTAATTGCGGGGCGGAAATACCGTCTCCGAAGTTGACGGTCAACACTCCCGGAGGAATGAAGTCCGCATTGAGCGTCGCCGTCTGCGGGTTGACCGTCACGGTGGCCGACACGTCGCCGCTGTTGCCGCCGGTGCGGGTCACCAGGACGCTGGCCATCATGTTGCCTTCGTTGAAGTAATACACCGGCTCGCTGAACTGGATGACGCCGGCCACGTCGTCATCGATGATGTGGACGTCGGCGGACTGGTTGGCGCCGATAGAAGCGCCGCCCGTCGGGCTGCCGAGCGTGAGCACGAAGTACTCGTCGCCTTCCTGCAAATTGTCGGTCAGGATAGGGAAGGTAACGTACTGGGTGTCGGTGTTGCCGTCCGCGAAGTCCACAACCAGATCCGCCGCGGCCGGGGCGGTGAAATCCGCCGCGCCTTCGGTGGTGCCGTTGTTGATGGAGATCGTGGCCGAGACCGGTCCGCTGCTGCCGCCGATGCGGGTCACGGCGACTTGGGCGTTCATGTTACCCTCGTCGAAGTAATACTCGACTTGGCCGAATTGGATCACGCCGTTATGGTCGTCGTCGACGATGTGGACGGTCGCGGTGCCGTTAGTGCCGATCGAGGTATTACCCTGGGTATTTCCAATGACCAGACTGAAGGTTTCATCCCCTTCCATCAAGGAATCGGTCGTCATGCCGAACGTGAACACCTTCGGGGTATCGTCGTTGTCGTTAAAGGTGAAGGTGATTGGGTTCAGAGGCTGCGTAAAATCCGCGTTAGTCGCGGTTTGGGGATTGACGAAGATCGTCCCCCCCACCGTGCCACTGGTCCCACCGGTACGGGTAACCACAATCTGAGCATTCAGGTTCCCTTCCTGAAAGTAATACTCAGGCTGGCTGAACTGGACGACGCCGGGGACATCGTTATCCACGATTTCCGCCTCGGCCGTGCTCCGAAGACCCAGGACGATCCGGGTCGGATCGATCTGGCCGTCCAGACGGGGGTTGCTCAGGATGACCGAGAACTCCT
>JADYZQ010000269.1 GCA_020853015.1 Deltaproteobacteria bacterium | reverse complement strand
CCCAGCCCGGCGAGATGAAGAAGATCGCCGAGTCCGGCGCGCGCTGGGTGCGGATGGACTTGCATTGGGACGGCACCGAGCGCGAGAAAGGCGTCTACGACTTCAGCGCTTACGACCGCCTGGTTCAGGCCTTGGACGAGCATGGACTGAAGGCCCTCTTCATCCTCGATTACGGAAACCCGCTCTACGACGGCGGCCTGGCCCCGCGCGACGAGGTGACGCGCCAGGCCTTCGCCCGCTGGGCGGTCGCCGCGGCCGGCCGCTATGCCGGAAAAGGCTACCTTTGGGAAATCTGGAACGAGCCCAACGGAACGATTTTTTGGAAACCCAAGCCCAACTTGGACGATTATGTCCGCCTGGCCCAGACGGTGACCGAGGCCTTCCAAAAAAACCTCCCCCAAGAAGCCCTGATCGGCCCGGCCAGCTATCGCCTGCCCGACAAGCTGTTTCGCAAGCTCTTCCGGGCCGGAGTCCTGGAGCATTGGGCGGCGCTGAGCATCCATCCCTACCGCTGGTGGATGAAACCCGAAACCGCGGGCACCATGTACGCCCGACTTCGCAAGCTGTTGCGTGAGTTCGACCCCGACCAGGCCGACTTCCCGATTCTTTCCGGCGAATGGGGGTATTCCACGGCCCAATTCGGCGTCGACGAGGAAAAACAGACCCGATTCCTGCCCAGGATGTATCTCTTCAATCTCTACCAAGGTATTCCCGTCACGATCTGGTACGATTGGAAAGACGACGGAGACAACCCCAAGGAAAAAGAGCATCGCTTCGGCATCGTCGGACAGGACTTCCGGCGCGAGAAGCCCGCATTCCATGCCATCCGAACTTTAAGCCGCGAGCTGGGCGGTTTCCGCTTCGTCCGCAGGCTTCCCACCCAATACTTTGATGATTACGTCTTGCTCTTCGAGAAGGACGGCGAGAAACGCCTGGCGGCATGGACCACCGCCGGAAAGAGCCGCGGGGTCGCCGTCGAGGGTTGGCAAGGCGGCTTTATAGAGACGGATTGTTTGGGAAAAACGCTGAAGAGGAAACCGGGCGGTCCGTCCGGGATGCGGATCGACCTGGAACAAGACCCAAAATACCTGCGCCCTATCTCGGAAACCGCGTCCACCGATCCAAATCCAGCTGCACGCTGACTTCGCCTAGAAAATTGTTCCGATCGTTGCCCGCCACGAAATTAAAGGCCGTGGCCCGCTCGTAGCCGGCTCTGACCCGCAGCAACATGGCATCGCTCAACAGGCGGTGTTGCCATTCCGAGACCAGGCGATAACGTCGTTCGTCGGGATTATCCACGACCTTGAAAAAATCCCCGACCAGATTGTTCTTGCCGTCGATGACCACCGTATTGATCGCCCAGATGTCGCTGCTGCGGTTTTCGAAGGCCGCTTGGAAGCTGAGGAGGTTTTGCGGATTGATGTCCCACCTCGCGGTGGCGTAGATGCCGAAGGCATTCGGCCCCAAGTCGTTGCCCAAAATAAAGCGATTCAGGGTCCAACCCGAGGTAAATTGCCCGTGCCGGTAAAAGCGCACCCCGGTGCGCTGGTAGTCCAAACGAAAATCGACGTTTCCGGAATTGGTTAACCGAGGCAAATAGAGGCCGAACTGATAGCCCACGTCCTGCCAAAGGTCCCGGTAGTTGAGCCCCGGCGTGTCGTCCCAGATCGCCTCGAAGTATATCTCGGCGCCGCGCAAGGGCGGGATGCGGAACCTGCCGTCGACCCCTCCCATCCGGTTGGAGGCCTCGTTGAAGGCGCGGTTGACGACGGGAAACAGATCTTCCACCCGGTTGCCGAAGCTGTTGGGCGGCGAACCTTCCCCGCCCGAGAGGGTGACCAAGGAGGCGCCCAGCTCGAAGAAACTGAGGGGCTGAAGGGTCCATTTATAGCCCGCCAAATACGAGTGCGGAAAGCGCTGCTGAGGCCCGAGATCCGCATAGAAGAAACTGATCTTATGGGCGCCCAGGTATTTGAAGACCCAGGGGAAGATGAAGGGGCTGTCGTTGCTGATCTTCGCGAAGTCCAAGCCTCGGGGGTTGTTGCTGAGCATAAGCCCCGCGTTCGCCGCTTGTCCGTAGAAAAAGTTATCCCTTCCGATCTCGATCTCGAGGTTCTTGACCCAGAACTTCCCGTAGAGATTGAGGATATCGGCGCGATTTTCGTCCGGCGTCCCGGGGCGCCCGATGCCCAATTGAAAGCGGGGGCGCAGATACATAGCGAAGTGATTGGAGGCCCTCAGCCAATGCGAAGTCTCCAACCAAAGATTGGAACCGTTGACGAGATGCCGGCCTTGCCGATCGTCCAACAAGGGGTTGATGACGGCGTCGATCTCGCCGATGCCGTTGGAAAAGGGCAAGGCTTCCGCGGTGCTGGCCGCAACGGCGACCCCCGCCTCGACCTTGTCGATGGGGTGCAGGGAATACCACTTCGTCTCGCCTTCCAGGGCGCCCCATTGGATCAATTCTTCGCGATATTCCCGTTTCAAGCGCGCCAAGATCGGTGCGAGATAATCCAGCCGAGCCTGGAGCTTCTCCTTTTGTTCCAGAGCGGTATCGGCCGACTGCAAGGGCGCTTCGATTCGGGAAAGGTGGACCATCGCCTCTTTAACGATGCGCGCCACCTCGCGCCGCGAGAAGGGCCGCTGTCCCATGATGATCTTGTCGACCAGGCCGTGCGCGACCAATTTGTCGATGTCGCGGTAGACGGGATCGCTGACCGGGACGTTCACCGAGGCTTGGCCGAAAAGCGACGTCGGCAACAGCCCCGAAGCGATGCCCCAAACGCAGAAAAATACGAGGAAATACCGGCGAATTCGCGGAAAACGCATAGGGCCTGGGACTAGCCGGGGCCTAAGGAAGCGTCAATCAAATACTTGGGCGGAGAGCGCCCCGCCCTTCACCGAATCGGGCTCGGTTCCCGAGGCTCCTTCGAGCAGGAGGAGGCGCGGGAACACCCACACGCAGACAAGGGTCACGATGCTCAGGCCCAGGATCGAGACCCACCCGATCGAGCGCAGCCCCGCGCTGGAGGAGAGAGCCAGGCCGCCGAAGCCGATCAGGCTGGTCAGGCTGGAGACGAAGATCGCCGGCACGT
>JADYZQ010000268.1 GCA_020853015.1 Deltaproteobacteria bacterium | reverse complement strand
TCGGGCCTAGAGACCCTCCAGGTGCTCCGCTACGCGCGGCGCGGGCTGGAGCTGGCGCGAGGTCTCGGGGCCCCGGACCTTGAGGTGGGCTTCCTCCGTACCCTGTCGGCCGGCCGCAGCAACTTCCCGGAACGGGGCAGCCTGGCGGATATCTACCTCCAATCGACTTGAGCCCGGACTGATCTTGGTCATGTCCTTCCGGGGATGTTTCCCTCATGATGAAGATAAGACGGCGCCCCACCCGCGCCGCAGGAGGCAACCATGGGAAAACTCAAGGTCATGGATCTGATGACCGAAAACGTCTTCAGCGTGAACGCCGACGAGGACCTCGCTCGATTGAGCGACCTGATGGAGGACATCCACGTCCGGCACATGCCGGTCAAGGACAAGGAAGGACGCCTCGTGGGCCTGGTCTCGCAGCGCGACCTACTCCGTTCGGCGCTATACACCGCGAAAGACCTGCCCCTCACCGAGCAGCGCGAGCTGCTCCAACGCATGACGGTGGGCGAGATCATGACCGCCGATCCCGAGACCGCGGAAATGGACGACGACATCGAAGAGGCCGGGCGGGTGATGCTCGAAAACAAGCTCGGCTGCCTGCCGGTGGTCGAGGGCGGGAAGCTGGTCGGTATCCTGACCGAGGCGGATTTCGTCAAATTCGTGGTGGAAGGCGGCGAAGTTTAGCCCAAGTATTTTTCGAACCAATTTCGCGCCAGTCCGGCGACCGCTTCCAGTTTCCCCGGCTCTTCGAAGAGGTGCGTGGCGCCGGGGACGATCTCGAGCCTCTTGGTACAGCGCAGCCTCTCGTAGGCTTCCTGGTTCCAGGTGATGACCCCGTCGTCGTAGCCCCCTACGATCAAGAGCGTCGGTGCCTGGACGCGATCCAGGACCTCCATCGCGAGGTCCGGCCGGCCGCCGCGCGAGACCAGGGCCCGGATCTGCGGTCCCAGTTCGGCCGCCGCCTGCAGGGCCGCGGCGGCGCCCGTCGAGGCCCCGAAATAGCCGAGGAACAGCCGGGCCGTCTGCGGGCGCTCTCTTAGGTTCAGCGTGGCGGCCACGAGGCGCCGCGTCAACAGAGCGATATCGAAGCGCTTGTCGACGTCGGCGTCCTCCGGCGGGGTCAGGAGGTCGAACAAGAGGGTACCGATCCCGGCTTCCCGTAGCATGCGCGCGACGTATCGGTTCCGCGGGCTGTGTCGGCTGCTCCCGCTTCCGTGGGCAAAAATGACAAGGGAATGGGACTTTGCGGGAAGAACCAAATCCCCTTCCAAATGGCGGCCCTCCGCATGGATGCGGAACGGCGCCGCGTACAGGCCTCCCGTCATGGCGCACCTCCCCGCTTTTTTTCCAAATATTGCAGAAGATCGTTTAAGCAACGCAAGCTCGCATAGTCGGATTCCGGGACGTTAACGCCGAGCGTTTCGTAGATCCGGCCGAGGAAATTCAAAAAATCCATGGAGTCGATATCTACCTGGTCGCGCAGCGGCAGATTCAGGTCCAGGCTTCCGAGGTCCACCTCGGGGGCGACTTCTTGCAAGAGATTCAGGACTTCGTCTTTGAGGACCATATTTCACCTATAGTTTTTCCGGCTCCTGGAGGCGCCTTTGGATCGCCTTCAAGAACAGTGCGCCGCGGTGGCCGTCGTTGGCGCGGTGGTCCGCGGACAAAACGGCGGTGATCGCGCGCCGCGCGACGACCTGCCCTTCCTCCACCAGGGGCGCTTGATAGACCTTGCCGAAGCCCACGATGGCCACCTGCGGCGGGTAGATCAGGCCGAAGACCTTCTCGACCCCCTCCTCGCCCAGACTGGTCACGGTGATCGTCGGGTCGGTGAGCTCCGAACCCTTGAGGCCGCCGCCGCGGACCCGCTTCACCAGGCCCTGGGCCTCCGCCATGATTCGGCTCAAGTCCTTTTGGTCCACGTCGTGGATCGCCGGCGCCTGCAGGCCTCCCTCGCGCAGCGAGACCGCGACGCCGAGGTGGATACCCGGGCCCGGTTGGAAGGCGCCGTTCAGATAATAACCGTTGAACTCGGGAACCTCCCGCAGCGCTAGGGCCACCGCTTTCAGCAGCAAGGCGACGTAAAGCAGGCGCTCGTTGGGAGGACGGTCGCGGTTTCGGGCCTCCATCCAGCTGAGGGCCCGTTCCATGGGGATCAGGGTTTCCAGGAAATATAAAGGGATCTCGCGATGGGATTTCTCCATGGCCGCCGCGATGGCCCGGCGCATCGCGAGTTGCTTGTCTTGGGCGCCGCTCGCGGGCAGGCCCGCTGCGGGGGTCTGGGCGGCGATGGCGGCCTCGACGTCCTCCAGGACGACGGCGCCCTCCGGGCCGCTGCCGCGGAGCTTGGCGAGATCCAGGCGAAACTCCTCCGCGCGGCGCCGCGCCGCGGGCGAGATCTTCGCGCGCTCCCCAGGAACGGTAGGCGGCAAGGGACGTGCCGCGACCGCGGGCCGGGTGGCCGCCGCCGGGGCCTTCTTGGGCACCGCCTCCGCCGGCGGAGCCGCCGCCTCGCCGTCCCCGCCCAGCAGGGCCAAGACCGTCCCCACCGGGAGGTCCGCCTCGCTCGGCTGGACGAGGATCTTTTCGACCGTTCCGTCCTGCCAGACCTCCACATCCACCGCGGATTTTTGCGTCTCGACTACCGCGATGACGTCGCCCTTCTTCACACGGTCGCCCTCCTTCACCAGCCAGGAGACGAGCTTTCCCTTGTCCATGTCAGCGCCCAGTGAGGGCAACTTGAACTCATGCATCTCTTCCCAAGACCTTTCCGGCGGCGGCCAAGATGTCCTCCACCTGGGGGATGGCCGCCTCTTCCAGGTGACGGGCGTAAGGGATGGGGACCTCCTCGCTGCAGACGCGCTGCACGGGGGCGTCCAGCGAGTAGAAGGCGCCTTCCATGATCCGCGCGCTGATCTCGGCGGCGAGGCTGCCGCTGCGCCAGCCCTCGTCGACGATCACCGCGCGGTGGGTCTTCCCCACGGTGGCCAGGATCGCCGCCTCGTCCAGGGGGCGCAGGCTGCGCAGATCCAAGACCTCGGCCGCAACGCCCTCCGCGGCGAGGCGTTCCGCGGCCTGCAGGGCCTTGGGCAAGGTGCCCCCGTAGGCGATGAGGCTTAAGTCCTTGCCCTCGCGGCGGACGGCGGCGCGGTCCAAGGGAACGGCCCCCGCGTCCTCGGGGAGCTCGCCCTCCAGATTATAAAGGACCGCGTGCTCGAAGATAATCACCGGATCGGGCTCCTGCAGGGCGCTCCACAGCATGCCGCGCGCGTCCTCCAGGGTCGCGGGGGCGAGGACGCGGATCCCAGGGATGTGGGCGTACCAGCCCTCCAGGCTGTGCGAGTGCTGGGCCGCCAGCTGCCGCCCCGCGCCGGTCGCCATGCGGATCACCAGGGGCACGGTGAACTGTCCGCCCGACATATGCCTAAGCGTCGCGGCGCCGTTGAGGATTTGGTCCAAGGCTAGCAGGCTGAAGTTGACCGTCATCACCTCGACGATGGGCCGCATCCCGCCCAGCGCGGCGCCGATCCCGGCGCCGACGAAGGCGGACTCGGAGAGCGGCGTGTCGCGGATCCGCTCGGGGCCGAATTCCTCGAGGAAACCGCGGCTCACCGCGTAAGTGCCGCCGTATTTCCCGACATCCTCGCCCATCAGGAAGACCCGAGGGTCGCGCTTTAGGGCCTCGTGCAAGCCGGCGCGGAGGGCCTCGCGGTAGGTGGTGCGGCGCATGTCAGGGGCGGTGGGCATAGACGTCCTGCAATAAATTTTCGACCGGTTCCCAAGTTCCCGCCTCGGCGAAGGCCGTGGCCTCGGCGATCTCGCGCGCCACCTCGGCCTCCAGGGTCGCGAGGCGCGCGTCGTCGAGCCAGCCGCGGGACCGCATCTCTTCGATCAAGGCCGGGACCGGATCTTTTCGCTTCCATCCCTCGATCTCCTTCTTATCGCGGTAGAGGTCGGGGTCGAACATCGAATGAGGCCGAAAGCGATAGGTGCGGAACTCCACGAAGCGCGGCCGCCCTTCCTCCCGCACCGCGCGGATCAGGCGCTCGGAGGCCTCGGCCACCGCCAGGACGTCCATCCCGTCGACCGACTCGGCTTCCATGTCGTAGCTGCGGACCCTGAGGCAGAGGTCGGTCTGGGCGTGGGAGCGCAGGATGTGGGTGCCCATGGCGTAGAGGTTGTTCTCGCAACAGAAAAGCACCGGCAGGGACCAGAGCGAGGCCAGGTTCATCGACTCGTGAAACTCCCCCTCGGCCACCGCTCCCTCGCCGAAGAAGCAGACGGTGACGTTCGGGCGTCCCTGCATCTTGTCCGCGAGGGCCAAGCCCAGCGCGATGGGCTGGCCACCGCCGACGATGGCGTTGCCTCCGTAGAACCTTCGCGCGGCGTCGTAGAGGTGCATCGAGCCGCCGTGCCCCCGGCTGCAGCCCTCCTGCTTCCCATACATCTCCGCCATGATGGCGCCCGCGGGAATCCCTCGAACCAGGGCGTGGCCGTGCTCGCGGTAGGTCGCGACGATGGCGTCCTCGGGGCGCAGATAGGGGATCAGTCCGGCGGCCACGGCCTCCTCGCCGATGTAGAGATGGAGAAAACCGCGGATCTTGGTCTCGCCGTAGAGCTCGGCGGCCTTCTCTTCGAAGCGGCGGATGCGCAGCATCAGGCGCAGGAGATCGAAGACTTTCTCCGCCCCGAGCTCGTCGGCAATCAAGACGGAAGCTGGATTCATGCGCCGCCCTCCAAGGTCGAGGTATCGCCCTCGGGAAGCCCCAACTCGCGCGCCTTGAGCAGGCGCCGCAGGATCTTCCCGCTGCGGGTCCGCGGCAGCGCGGGAAGGATGTCGATCTCCTTCGGTGCCACCGCCGCGCCCAGTCGCGTGCGGGCGAAGCCCAAAAGCTCCCGTTTCAAGGTCTCGCCGGCCTCGTAGCCGGGCTTCAGGCTGACGAAGGCCTTGACGACCTCGCCCACGGTGGAATCCGGCTTGCCGATGACGCCGGCCTCGGCCACGGCGGCGTGCTCCAGCAAGGCGCTCTCCACCTCGAAGGGCCCGATCAAATGCCCCGCCGACTTGATCATGTCGTCCGCTCGGCCCACGAACCAATAGTAACCCTCGGTGTCGCGCTTGGCCAGGTCGCCGGTCAGGTACCAATTGCCCGCGAAGCACTTGCGGTAGCGCGCCTCCTCGTTGAGATAACCGCGGAACATCGAGGGCCAGCCCGGCCTTAAGGCCAGCTCGCCCGGTTCGCCGTCGGGCAGGACTTCCACCGAGCCGTCCTCGCGGCGCCGCACGACGCCCGCCTCGATGCCGGGCAAAGGGCGCCCCATCGAGCCGGGCTTGATGTCCATCGCGGCGTAATTGGCGATCATGATGCCGCCGGTCTCGGTCTGCCACCAATTGTCGTGGATCGGGAGCCCCAAGGCCTCCACACCCCACAGCACCGCCTCGGGGTTGAGCGGCTCGCCGACGCTGGCGATGAAGCGCAGCCGGCTCAAGTCGCGGCCACGCGACAGCTCGCTTCCGCCCTTCATCATCATCCGCACCGCGGTGGGCGCGGTGTACCAGACGCTCACCCGCTGCTCCTCCAGGATCTGGTACCAGCGCTGGGCGTCGAAGTCCTGCGCGTCGACGACCATCGTCACGCCGTTGCTCAAGGGCGAGAGGATGCCGTAGGAGGTGCCGGTGACCCAGCCGGGATCGGCGGTGCACCAAAAGACGTCGCCCGCGCGGAAATCCAGCGCGAGCCGCCCGGTAACGTGGTGGGCCAGGATCGCCTGATGCACGTGGAGGGCGCCCTTGGGCTTGCCGGTGGTCCCGCTGGTGAAGTGCAGCAGCGCGAGGTCTTCGGGATCGGTCGGCGGGACGACAAAATCCGGACTGGCGTTCGACATGGCCTCCCGCCAACCGATAGTATCGGGCCTCGCCGCCGCGTCGACCAGGATCACGTGTTTTAAATACGGAAGCGAGGCGCGGATCGCCGCGACCTTCTTTTGGTAGAGCGCGGCAGTGGTGACGAGGAGCTTCCCCTCGCCCAGGGAGAGGCGGGTCTGAATGGGCTCGGGGCCGAAGGCGGAAAAAAGCGGGCAGAAGACCGCGCCGGCCTTCAGGGCGCCCAGGGCGGTCACGTAAAGCTCGGGGACGCGGCCGAGCAGGCCGAAGACCCGGTCCCCCTTCTTGAGTCCCAGGCTCGCCAAGAGGTTGGCGAAGCGGTTGGTAGCCTCATAGAGACGGCCGTAGCTGAAGTCCTCGTGCCCGCCCTCTCTTTGGAGGAAGCGAATGGCGCATTGCTCGGAGCGGGCGCCGAGGGCATGGCGATCCACCGCCTCGAAGCCGATATTCAGGCCGCGCCCACCCGGCAAGCCCTGCAGCTCCTCGGCGGCGGCCTTGGCCCAGGAAAAGGACTCGCGCAGGGCTTCATAATCCCGAAGCTGGGGCGCGACTTTCCACTCACCCGATTTTTTTTCGATGCGCAGCGCCGGCATGCCGTCCTCTCAAATCCGTCACCGCATGTCTTAGATTAACTCTCTAATTCAAATATCCATTTTTCCGATTGTTTTTTCAAAATCCAATTCGTGCATCGCCATAACCCCTTCCATTTTCAAAATATCCCACTTTCCTCGGGGAAAACCGATGAGACTGGTCAGTCGGCTTCCTGACTTTTGTCAGGAAGTGCCTGCCAGCCCGCGGAAGAGGGAGAAGCGAGGAAGCGATTGGCAAAGCGGGGGACTTCCCCTAGAATCGGCCGAGGAAAATCTATGAAACCGCTCCGCTTCAGTCTCCTCGCCCTCCTCTTCCTTTGGGTCCGCGCGCCCGCGGCGGAGGCCGTCCCGCTGCTCCCCCTGCAATTCACCCCGGCCGCCTTGCAATTCGGGGTCGTAACCCTGGGAGACGCCTTCGGCACCCTCACGATCACCTTGAAATTACGGGACCCCGCGACCTCCTTCGGCCCCATTCGTGTCTCCCTGAGCGACCCGCGGCACTTCGCCATCGACTCCGACACCTGCACGGGGACCACCTTGAGCGGCGCGATGGAGTGTCAGGTCGGCGCCTCCTTCTCGCCCGACGTCTTCGGGCATTACTCTTCTTTCTTGGTGGTCTTGGACGAGGCCGGCGATTTGGGGAACTTCGTGCCCCTCGAGGGGATCGGGGCGGAGAGCGGATTTCCGGGACCTCCGGGGCCCGTCGCGACCGAGACGACGGCCTCTCTCTCCGCCGACCACCTGGATTTCGGCGCGCAGGCTCCGGGCGTTTTGTCCGGCGGGCGGAGCTTCACCCTGATCAACACCGGCGGCAGCGATCTCCGCGTGCCATCGACCACTTTCGGCGGCGACGAGCCCTTCCACTTCGCGCGCATCGACGCCTGCGCCCCGCAATTGGTCCCGCCGGGCGGTACCTGCGCGGTCACGTCCTTCTTCAATCCGCTCACAGCCGATCCGGCCCAGGCCGCGCTGGCCGTGACCGCGAACGTCCCTGACAGCCCCCTGGTCGTCGCCCTCACCGGCAACGGCGCGGCGCCCTTCCCGACCCCAAGCGGCGGCGGCTGCGCGCTGAACCCGGCGGCGCCGGGCTCCGGCGCGGCGTTCTTGCTGGGGTTGGCCCATTCCTTGCTTGTGCTCGCCTTGTCCCGCCGCCTAAAATAGCCCTATGGCCAGCCCCGCATGGATCACCCCGGACTTCCTCCGCGCCATCCCCAAGACTGACCTTCACGTCCACCTCGACGGTTCGCTGCGCCTGGAAACGCTGATCGAGCTCGCCCGGCGGCAGGGCGTGGAGCTGCCCTCCTTCGAGCCGCAAGGGCTGCGGGAATTGGTCTTCAAGGATCGCTATGAGAATTTGGGGGAATACCTGCACGGCTTCCAATACACCTGCGCCGTGCTGCGCGAGCCCGAGGCCCTGGAACGCGTCGCCTACGAGCTGGCCCAGGACAGCTTCGCCGAGGGGGTGCGCTACATCGAGCCGCGCTTCGCCCCGCAGCTGAGCGCCTCGGAAAAACTCTCGATCGAGGAGGTCCTGCTCGCCGTCGACCGGGGCCTCGCGCGGGCCAAGTCCGAAATCAACCGCCGGCCCGAGATCGCCTCGGGCGAGGAGCCGCCCTTCGACTACGGCCTGATCGGCTGCGCGATGCGGAAGTTCGGCAAGACCTTTTCGCCCTATTACGGCAGCTTCATCGGCTGTCACCGCTACGCCCCGCTCTCCCAGGTCTTTCCGCTGGCCTCGATGGAGCTGGTCCAGGCCCTGGTCGGCACCCGCGACCGCCGCGGCATCCCGATCGTCGGCTTCGACTTGGCGGGGGAGGAAAAGGGCTGGCCAGCCAATGCCCATCGCAAGGCCTTCGAGTACGCGCACCAGCATTTCTTGATGAAGACGATCCACGCGGGCGAGGCCTACGGGCCCTCGTCGATCTTCCAGGCGATCACGCAGTGCCACGCCGACCGCATCGGCCACGGCACCCACCTCTTCGCCAGCGACCTGGTCGAGCACATCCCCAGCTCGGAGCGCGAGACCTACACCAAGGCCCTGGTCCACTACATCGCGGAGCGAAGGATCACGATCGAGGTCTGCCCGACCAGCAACTTGCAAACCATCCCCAGCATCGGCGACATCCAGCATCACCCGGTGAAGCGGATGCTGGCCGAGCGCCTCTCGCTGACGGTCTGCACGGACAACCGCCTGGTCAGCCGCACGACGGTGACGCAGGAGCTGGAAAAGGTGGTGAAGGCCTTCTCGGTGGACGCCCATGTCCTGCGCGACCTCATCGTCTACGGCTTCAAGCGGAGTTTCTCGCCCCTAGCCTATGTCGAGAAGCGGGCTTATGTGCGCAAGATACTGACCTTCTACGAAGGTTTGGAAAAAGCTTATCGTAAGCCCTAAAGGCAGCTTCCAGCGGCCCTAATCGCCGAATACGGAACTTCCAGTTCGATACTTTTACCCACCGAACGCTCGGCATTTTTGACAATCTTTTCGGGAAGATCGGGGATGAAGAAGGTCATGCATTCTCCTTTGACGTCAAGGACCATCTGATCCGACTCAACCTTGGCGACCTTCCCCTTAATCCGCATTTTCCCTTCGGAGGATTTTGATTTATTAGGATCCAAGAAAATCCATTGCCTACCCATAACCGTCAGGGCGAGCTTCCCATCCTGAAAGGCAAGCTTGGACCCGGAGGGCAATAAGAGAGATATCTCCTCGTAATTTTTAGCCCGAAATTTTCCTCCGCTTAAAACCACCGTAGTCCCCTCTATTCTCCAACTCCCCTCTTCCATCCAATCAGCGGCCCCATAGGAGAAGCCGGCGACATACGTTTGATCGGATTTAAGAACCAACCTCCCGGCCATCTCCATGACGCCCTGCAATTCGTAACTTCCGAGGACCTCATTCCTTTCCAATGCAAAAGCCGAAGCTGCGTAGACCGGCATTAATAGGGCAACAACAATAGAAATGAACCGCCGCATAAAACAACCACCTTTCGGATCGCGCATCCCGATGAGCCCAAGCCGAGTCGAGGTTCCCGAGGCACAAAGGTCTGGATATATTATCGCTTGAATTTTTTGTACTTGATCCGATGAATCTTATCCGCCTCGGCGCCCAAACGGCGGTGCTTGTCTTCTTCGTATTCCGAAAAATTCCCCTCGAACCAGGTGACCTGGCTCTCGCCCTCGAAGGCGAGGACGTGGGTGGCGATGCGGTCCAAGAACCAGCGATCGTGGCTGATGACCACCGCGCAGCCGACGAAAT
>JADYZQ010000267.1 GCA_020853015.1 Deltaproteobacteria bacterium | reverse complement strand
TCCTGGGCAAGGGGGTCTCGATTTTCGAGAACCTGCCGAAGTACCACGGCGTAGCACCTAGTGACGAAGAGCTGAGAATCGCCCTGAAAGAGCTTGGGGAGTAGGGCGAATTTCGAAAGGCCATATGGGACAAGCCACCGCAACATCCTCCGACAAAGTCGCCACCCGCGACGCCTACGGCAAGGCCCTGGTCGAGGTCGGCCAAAAGTACCCCCAAGTGGTCGTGCTCGACGCCGACCTTTCCGGCTCCACCAAGACGATCAATTTCGCCAAGGCCTTCCCCGAGCGCTTCTTCAACATGGGCGTCTCCGAGCAAGACATGATGGGCACCGCCGCCGGCCTGGCGCTGGCGGGCAAGCTGCCCTTCGCCTCCAGCTTCGCGATGTTCGCCACCGGGCGCGCCTTCGAGATCGTCCGCAACTCGATCGTCTACCCGCACCTGCCCGTCAAGATCTGCGCCTCCCACGCCGGCCTCACCGTCGGCGAGGACGGCGCCAGCCACCAGACCGTCGCCGACATCGCCATCATGCGGGCCCTGCCCGGCATGACCGTCATCGTCCCGGCGGACGCCATCGAGACCAAGCAGGTGATCCACGCGATCGTCGACTATCCCGGTCCCGTCTACGTCCGCTTGTCGCGCGCGGCCTTTCCCGTCTTTTTGGGCGAGGACTACAAGTTTCAGATCGGCAAGGCCGTCGAGCTGCGCGAGGGGAAAGACATCGCCATCGTCGCCTGCGGCCTGATGGTCTACCACGCCGTCAAGGCCGCCGAGCTTCTCGCCCAGCAGGGCATCCAGGCCTCGGTCGTCAACATGGCCACCGTCAAACCGCTTGACGGCGAGATGCTGACCCGCCTGGCCGAGCGCTGCGGCGCCATCCTTACGGTCGAGGAGCATTCCGTCTTGGGCGGCCTGGGCTCCGCGGTTTCCGAATACCTCGCCGAATCCGGGAAGGCCGTCGTCCACCGCTACGGCATCATGGACGAGTTCGGCCAGTCCGGTCCGGCCGAGGCGCTGCTCAAGCACTACCGCCTGATGCCCGAAGACATCGCCCAGCAGGCCGTGAACACCCTGAAGAAGGCCGGCCGCTAAGCTTTCGCCTCGGGCCGCCCGGAGTTTGGCTTCATGAAACGGCTCTCCAAGTTTTTCTGGACCCCCGTCTTCGCCTTGGGACTGCTCTTCGGCGCCCTCCTGCCCTCGGCGCGCGCCCTCCCCGAGAAGATCTACAAGGCCCTCGACCTCTTCAGCAAGGTCCTCTACATCGTCGAGAAAGACTACGTCGAATCCGTCGACGGACAGAACCTCGTCTACGGCGCCATCAAAGGCATGCTGGGGACGCTCGATCCCTACACGGTCTTTCTCACCCCCGACGTCTACAAAGAGCTGAAAGTCGACACCCTCGGGCGCTTCGGCGGGGTCGGCATCGAGATCACCCTGCAAAACGGCGTGCTGACCATCGTCACGCCCATCGAGGACACGCCGGCGGCCCGCGCCGGGATCCGCGCTGGCGACAAGATCGTCAAGATCAACGGAACCCTGACCAAGGGCATGAACCTGGCCGACGCCGTCCGGCGCATGCGGGGCGGAAAGCACAGCAAGCTCACCCTCACCCTCTACCGCGAGGGCGTCGCCAAGCCCTTCGACGTCACGCTGACGCGCGAGGAGATCAAGATCAAGAGCGTCAAGTCCGAGATGCTCGACAAGGGCGTGGCCTTCGCGCGCGTCGCCAGCTTTCAAGAGAATACCTATGAAGAGTTGAAGCGGGCCCTCGAGCAATTGTCCCAGCAGGGGATGAAGTCGCTGATCCTCGACCTGCGCAACAATCCCGGCGGCCTGCTCGAGCAGGCCATCGATATGAGCGACCTCTTTCTCAAGTCGGGGACCATCGTTTCGACCCGCGGTCGCAAAGGACCCATCGAGGTGCGCAGCGCCAAGGGCGACGCGGTGTATCCCGACCTTCCCATCGTCGTCTTGATCAACAAGGGTTCGGCCTCGGCCTCCGAGATCGTCGCGGGGGCGCTTCAGGACAACAAGCGCGCCAAGCTGGTGGGGACGCAGAGCTTCGGCAAGGGGAGCGTGCAGACAGTGATTGATCTTGGGGAAGACACGGGGGTGAAGCTCACCGTGGCGCGCTACTATACGCCTTCGGGGAAGTCGATCGACGGGGTGGGGGTGGCGCCGGACTTCATCGTCGAGGGCGAGGTGCCTACGCCGATCGAGCTTCAGGAGAAAAAGAAAGTCGACGTGCAGCGCAAGGCGGCGCTCGACTACCTGCTTACGGGCAAGGCGCCGGCGTCCAAGGCGGAAAGTAAGCCGAGCAAGCCGGAAGAGGCGCAGGATTTGCCTTCGGATCTTTAGCGCGGCTTTTTACGCCCCTCGTTCTTTACTCATCCTTCAGAGAATAAATTCCTCGTAACATTCTTCTGCGATTTTTTGCGTTGCTTGGTTGTTTTTTGCCGAGGTTTCGCCTTTGCGTGGCCTCTTGGTTTTGCCGCGTCCGCCCCTCGCCGGGGGCGATGTGTCCCAGCGGGGACACGGCCGGCCCCCCTCAGGCCGGGGGGCCGGCCTCCGCCGAAAAGTCGATATTATACAGGCCTTAAGGTGATCGACTTTTCGGAGGGTCCCGCTTGGGGACACATCGCCCCCGGCGAGGGGCTCGTGCTGGGAAGGGATGGGTCTGGCTATTTTCGGGTTGCGGCTCTGGCCTGAGGGATCGCGAGCAGGACGATGAAGATTCCGTAGAAAATGAGATGCTTGATCGTGGGCTCCGTGAATTGCAACTTGCTGAGCGCCGGACCCGCCTTCAGCACCAGGTAGGCCGCGGCGCCCACCAGCAGGGCCCAACGCGCCCACTCCCGCAGGAACAAGAGGCCGATCCCTCCCGCCAGCATGACTAGGGTGAGCAGGTCTCCCGCGCTCCACGAGCTGTGGAGTCCCTGGTTTAACAGACGCTTCACGATCTCGAGGGCGGGGCGGAAGCTGAGCAGGATCCAAAAAC
>JADYZQ010000266.1 GCA_020853015.1 Deltaproteobacteria bacterium | reverse complement strand
GACGCATGGGCCTTTTATCCTGGGTCGCCTTGATTTCCTTATTCTTTTTCCTGACGCCCTTCCTGCGGCTGCTCAGCCGGCCCCTGCGCGCCGTCCTGGCCCCGAAGAAAAAATTCTTCCCCGTCTCCTTCCACCCCGTCCTATTAAAGATCGGCCGTTGGGAGTACCTGCTGGGGCCCTTCCGCGACCGCCTGCTCTCGGTCGTACTGCTCGGCATCGTCGTCTACCTCTGGCTCTACGAATCCCCCTTAAGCCAGGAGACCCTGCTCGCCTCCTCGCTGATCGTCTTCTACAACCTGCTGGCGATCCTCACCATCCGCTACCGCGACGGCATCCGACTCAAGCTGGCCGAAATCGCGCGCTGCCGTTCCAACACCCACCCCGAAGATTTCTTCCGCCTCTATTACATCAGCCTGAGCCCCTGGCCGCCGACCTTTCCGGTCTCGGGGCTGCGCGAGATCGACTTTCGCGACACGGATTACCGCAGCGGCAAACCGCCGACGCTTTCCCGTTGGCCGATCGTCGAGTCCGCCCTGGCCACCAGCACCCTGGCGCGGATGGCGATCATGGCCTTCAAACGCGTCGGCCCCGAGTACGGCCGCGACGCCTTCGACGGACTGGCGCGGCTCTGGGGCTCGCGGGTCGCTCAGATCTTCCAATGCCACCTGCAGATTCACGGGGCGCGGCGGATCGCGCCGATCGAGGGCAAGACGCTGCTGCTCTTCAACCACAAGAGTTACCTCGACTTCGCGCTCAATTTCTTCGCGCTGGGCTCGATCCACAAATCCGACGGCCGGCACTTGCGGCCGCGCTTCATCGCGGCGAAGGACCACTTCATCGACAACCCGATCATCTATTCATGGATCGGGCTTGGAAAAGTCATCGAGAACGCCGGGATGATCTTCGTCAACCGCGAGAAGGGCAAGGGCTGGGCCGCGATGCAAGAGGCCGCGGAAAAACTGGTGAACAGCGACGTCGAGATCGCCGTCTACCCGCAGGGCACCCGAGCCTACTTCATGCGCTCGCCCTCCGGCGAGCGGCTGGACGCGGGCTACTACACGACCTTCACCAAGAAGACCTGGGACCAGCCGCTGGGCCACCTCAAGCCCGGCACGGCGCACCTGATCCTCGACACCCTGCTCGCGCTTAGGCAGCGCGGCGAGAGCAAGCTCAACGTCCTAGTCACGGGCATCCTAGGCAGCGCGATCGCGGGGCCGAAGGGAAGCTTCAAGGCCCAGTCGGAGGCGGAGGTGCATTTCAGGATCCTGCCCGTCTGGGAGCTTTCCACCGACTTAGTCGCGGGCGCGGCGGCGCCGCAGGACCACGAGCCGCAGACCGAGGCGGAGCGCCTCTACGCGCGGCTCAGCCAGGAGCTACAGGTCGAGCTCGACCGCAAGCTCCTGCAGGCCACCGAATGGCACGCCTATTTATTGCAGCGCCTCCCCGTCGAGCTGGAGAAGCTGGGCATCGCGGGCCCCGAGGCGACGGCCGCGCTGCAGCGCCTGCGGGCGGCGGAGGCCTCGGGGGACAGCCGTCCCTTCATCCTGCTGGATCGGATTTTTTCGCTGGCGCCGGAGCTGTGGGAGCGTTTTTTGCGGCTCTATATTTCCTTGCAGAGCCAAGAGTCGGACGAGGGATCCTGGAAGGCGCTGCTGCAGGAGGTATCGGAAAGATTGCGCACCCGGTAGGGGCGAACCTCGTATTCGCCCCTACGTCTTCCGCAGGGCCAAGTGGAAGATCTTCATCACCTGCTCCTTGCGCTCGGCCAGCATCTCGGGGCTGAGCGGCGGGCGCTGGAAGATGTCCTCCAGGCTGTTGGCGTAGGCGAAGTAGAAGGAGATCGCGCCCATGAAGGTGACGATCAGGTGGTCGGGCTTGAGCTCGGTCGTCATCAGGCCCGCGGCCTGGGCCGCCTGCACCAAGGCCTCCATACGGTGGTAAATCGGTCCGCGGATGTCCTTCCAGATGCTGCGCGAGACGCCGCCTCCCTCCAAGCCGTCCCACATCATCAGCCGGACAAAGGTCTGATTGTGCCCGATGAACTCGTGGAAGATGGTCAGGGCCTCGTCGAGCAGGGCCTCGCTCTCCAATTGAAAGGCGCCGCCCCTCGAGCTCTGGCTTAAGCGCACGGCGAACCAGGCCTCCAAGGCCTGCCACTGCTGGATGTGCACCGCGCGGTACAGACCCTCCTTGGCCCCGAAGTAATGATAGATCATCCGCTTGTTGACCTTGGCCTTCTCGAGGATCTCGCTCAAGCTGGTGCCAAGAAAACCCGCCCGGGCGAAGGCCTTGGTCGCGCAGGCCAGGATGGTTTCGCGCGTCTTCACCGGGTCGCGCTTGAGGCGCGGCTCCTTCGTCTTCCCCGCACCCGCCCTGCCTTCGCCCTTTTTATTTTTCTTCACCGCCGAATCTCCGGTTGACAAATTTTCCGCAACAAATAAGAATGGTAACCGATTGGTTACTTAATATGGGGGTAACCATGAAGCTCGCTATGGAACAGTCATTAAAACCCGCTCTCGACTGGAAGCAACGGTTATTTTTCCGCTTTTCCCACCCGCTTGGGCCGACTTGGCTGTTCACGCCCATCGCCCTGCTATTGGTCGGGATCTCCCTGGAATGGCAGCCCCGTTCGCCCTTGGCGGTCGCCTTGGCCTTGGCCGCCGGGCTGCTCTATTGGACCTTCATCGAGTACTTCCTGCACCGCTTCGTCTTCCACCTGGTCAAGGTGAAGGAGCCCTGGCGCACGATGGCCTCGGGGCTGCACATGGCCCACCACCGGGACATGGACATCCGGGAGCTGGTCATCGCGCCGCCCCTCGTGAGCTTGGGATTTTCTCCGATTATCTTCCTGTTGGCACTGGCCTTCACCTGGAGCGTCGCCTTGGCCATGCTGGTGGTGGCGGGCGTGTTTCTCGGTTACGTCTTATACGAATGGGCGCATTACGGGGCCCACCAGTACCAGCCGAAGAACGCCTTCTTCCGCTACCTCAAGCGCTACCACCTCCTGCACCACTACAAGGATCCCAACGGGACCTTCGGGGTGACGACGCCGATCTGGGACTACGTCTTCGGCACTGCCTACCGTCCCAAGCCTTAAGTTTTACCACCAACACCCAATTGGGCGGGTGATATCTTCACCCGCCCTTGCTTTTTTCGGCGCGGAACCCGCTCTTTTCCTTTACAAATCCGAACGGCCGTTGCTACAAAGGAATCCTTCCCAGTCTTCCATCCACGCATCCTAATCCAGTGCGAAGGGCTTTGCTTGGGGGTCTTGTACCTTAACGACGTCCCTTTAAGAGGAGTATTCGCATGAAACGCACTTGGCTTGCCTTGTCCTGCCTGGCCATGGCCGGCGCCGCCGCGCCGGTCGCCCGCGCCGGAGACATCCGGCACACCTTCGCCGGCGATCCCACCAACAGCTTCTACACCGACGACGCGGGAGGCTCCGTCAATAACGGCGGCAACGACCTCTCGTATTACCTCAACCTGGGTGACGTCGATCAATCCGCGATCGGCACCCTCTTTGTCTACGCCAACGACGGCATCGCCCAGCGCGTGGACAACGGCTACGCCGAGCAAGATTTCGGCGGCGGGAGCGGGATCCAACTCTTCGAGCTCTCGGCCCTGCCGCTCAGCAGCGCCGCCGGCGAAATCGGCCTGGCGGACGACTCCCCCCTGACCCCCGTCTCCTTCGTGGGCGGCGACACGGGCCTGACCGTCCAGCAGGTGACCTACACCTCCGACGCCCCCGGCGACCGCTTCGTGATCGTGGAATACCGCGTGGTCAACAACAGCACCGGCGCGGTCACGGCGCGCATCGGCCTTTCCAACGACTTCGACGTCGACCTCAAATCCGCCGACGCCCGCGTCGGCTTCGACGACAGTACGGGAATCCCGATGGTCTTCCAGCAGGAGGCCCCGCCGCTCGACCCGACCAACACCACCGTCGGCGTCGGTCTAATGCGCGGCGCCCTGGCCCAGCACCGCCTGGAGAGCTGCAGCGGCGCCTTCGGCTCCTGCCAGATCCTCGAGGACGCCGACGCCGAGCGCATCGCCTTCTTCAACGGAGCCCTCGGGGAAGCCGGCGACCTGACCGGGGGCATTCCCAACCAGGACTTCGCCGTCACCATCGCCGCCAACCTGGGCAGCATCCCGCCCGGCGAGGGGCGCGGGGCGGTCTTCTGCTACACCCTGGGCCAAGGGAACGACGCGGAGGAGGGCCTCGCCGACTGCGCCCAGGCGACCCAGGACTGCGAGTCCTTCTACGAGGACAACATCGCCTTCTGCGGCAACGGCCTGACCAACTTCGGCGAGAACTGCGACGACGCGGACACCAACATTAATGACGCCTGCCCCAGCGGACCCACCGGCAATTGCCAACCCGCCACTTGCGGCGACGGCTTCGAGTGGAACCAGGAAGGCGGCACCGAACAATGCGACGACGGCAACGCGGCGCTCAACGACAGCTGTCCCAGCGGACCTTCGGGCACCTGCCAAGACGCGACCTGCGGCGACGGGATCGTCTGGGACACCGACGGCGGCACCGAGGCCTGCGACGACGGCAACGCCAACCAGAACGACGCCTGCTGCGCCTGCCAGCCCGCGCGCTGCGGCGACGGCTTCCTTTGGAACGAACAGGGCGGCACCGAGCAATGCGACGACGGCAACAACGACCTGACCGACGCCTGTCCCAGCGGACCCGCCGGGACCTGCCGGCCGGCCTTCTGCGGTGACGGCTTCATCCGCCAGGGCGTCGAAGGCTGCGACGACGGCAACAGCGCCGTCAACGACGCCTGCCCCAGCGGACCCTCCGGCAGCTGCCAGCTCGCCTTCTGCGGCGACGGCTTCGTCCGCCAGGGCGTCGAGGTCTGCGACACCGCGATCAGCGGCGCCGCCTGCGTCAACAACTGCACGAGCTTCGACAGCTGCGGCGACGGCAACCTGGACCCCGGCGAGGCCTGCGACGACGACAACAGCAACACCAGCGACGCCTGCCCCAGCGGCAATTCGGGCACCTGCCAGAACGCGGCCTGCGGCGACGGCTTCCTGCGCGTCGGCGTCGAGGCCTGCGACGACGGCAACTTGAACAACGGCGACGGCTGCAACGCCTCCTGCCAAGCGGAGGGGCCGGGCGGAAATCCCTCGACCAACCCGCCCGGCTCGATCTGCGGCAACGGCATCGTCGAGGCCGGTGAACAGTGCGATGACGGCAACCTGAAGGACGACGACATGTGCTCTTCGCAGTGCTTCCCGCTGCCGGTCTTGCAGGGCGGCGCCACCAGCACCAATTCCCCGCTCAATCCCGACGGGGGCGGTTGCTCGCTCGGCGCCGGGACTTCAAGTTTTCCCTCGGCTAGCGGCCTGGGATTCCTCTTCGCAGCGGCGGGCTTGGCCGCCTGGCGCCGCAAGCGGGCCTAGGAAATAGGGGGGAGCCTATTCCTCGCCCCTCGGCCGAGCCGGCCGGGGGGCTTTTTATTTTATCCCCGAAAAGATTGACCGCTTGACGCCTACCGCTCGCGATCTCTATTACGACGCCGCACGTCATGCGATGACCCGCAACAAAGCGGGATCCTTGCCGATTCCAAAAATTAGGGGGACCTCGAGGCCGAAGGGCGTCGGGGGCTGCCTGGGGAGCGGAGAAATACTCCCTTAATTCCGCCTTTATAAGGATTTTCACCCATGGGGGCACCACCAGGGGTCGGGGATGCCTCGTCCGCAACTCGACCCGCCCAACATCTCCAGCCCGGCGTCCCGCCCGCGAAGCCCGCGGAGCCGAAGTCGCCCGTGCCGCCCTCAAGTCCCGGGGCGCCGCCCGACACGAAATTCCTGCAAAACCCGAATGCGACCGACCCCTTGAAGCTGATGGGGGTCGATGAAAAGCGCCTGAAGCTTACCCGCGGCCTGCGTCTCTACCAAGACCGCCACCTCGACACCGCCAAACTCGAGCTCAAGCCCATCGCCGACAACCCTCTCGCCAAGAACGTCCTGGGCCAAATCCAAAACCATGAGGCCGTCTTCCACGCGCGCCAGCTGGCCTTCGTCCTCAAGGCCTTGGGGAAGGATGCCGCCGGACCCTGTTCCTTCTCCGACGCCCAGGCCGCTAAACTGACGCAGGCCATCGAGGCGATCGAGTCCCGCCTGATCCTGGACGCAGGGACCGATCTCGACAAGGCCGTCGCCGCCGCGAAAGAGGGCTTCGACCCCGAGGTGCGGAAGGTCTGGGATTGCTTCGCCCAAATCCAGAAGACCCCGCTCGCCGAGCTGGCCGCCGCCTTCCAAGAGACCGACCCCGGCCTGCTAGCCGACCAACTGCTGCGCCTGGCCGAGCTCCACCGCGATCGCAAGCATTTCGGGACCTCCTGGGCCCTCGCCCAGATCGCCGCCGAATATCCGAAGACCGAACAACGCGCGAAGCAATTGAGCGCCTATCTCGAGGGTAAGCGCCTCTCGACCGAATACGTCTTAAGCGACATGTTCGACCACGGCGGGAGCTCGATCGCGATCGACCTGCTCGCCCTCGCGCCCAGCGTCGCACTCACCCGGCGGCTCTCCACCGTGGCCTGGCTGGCCAAGCGCCGCGGCATCGCGCGCGTCCCGATGACGCTCCTGGCCGGCGGCGTCATGCATTGGGGATCGACGAAGGTCTTGAAGGGCCTCACGGGCTTCGACGGAAAAATCATGCCCGGCTCCTGGCGCGAGTTCGGCGGCGAGCTGACCTCTTCCACCCTGCAGAACAGCTTCGCCCTCCTGCTCGCCAACCGGAAGCTCTATTGGGGACGGCCGGGTCCCAAGCCGGTCCTCGCCGCGGCGGAAGGCGCCGAGGCGGCGCAGGCCACGGAGGCCTTCGAGACGGCCGTAACCACGGCAAAAGCCGCCCTCACCAAACCCAAGCTCGGTTTCGCGCGGCAGGCCCTGCGCAGCGGCCAAGTGTTCGGTCGCGGGCTTTGGTGGAGCGCAAAGACGGGCCTCAAAGTCGGCACCATCGGCGTGGGCGACTTGGCGCTGGTGAAGACCCCGCTGCATCATTTCAACGTCCACGACATGACCCAGCGCGGAATGCCGCAATACGCGCTGAAGCTCTTTCCCAAAACCCGCGAGGCCCGACAGATCGTGTCCGAGACCTACGGGGCGCGCAATCTCTACCGCGAATACCAAAAACGCGGCGACGGCGCGGCCAAGCTGCCCAACACCCTGCCCGGCGTCGAACCGGCCCTCGACCTCGACGTCTTCCTCACCCAACTCGATCCCTCGCTGCAAGGCGACAAACGCGAGGCAGCTTACGCGGTGCTCGCCGAGGCGGCTTCCAACGAAAAACTCGGCCTCAACATCCGGCGATGGGTCCTGCAAAAACGAAAGCTGGAAGAATGGGAAGGCGCCAACCGTACCTTGGAGCGCCAGGGCATCCCGCTGCGTTACGACGCGAAGGGCGCGCTTTGCTTCACCGACTCGGAAAGCTACCCCTGCCCCGAGCCTCCCGCCAAAAAACCCTAGCCCCTCGATTTCCGGCCCGAGCCATCGGCCTCGGCCGGCGCTCTTGACCTTGCACGCCGTATCCGGGCGCGCGAGGCCCTCGTGGCGAACTTGGGCGCTTCGTGATATCCCGGCCCCATGCTCTACGCCCTGCTCTACTTGGCCTTCGGCGTCGCCGCGCTGATCTACAGCGCCTACGTCCTTTGGCAGCGCGGGACCGTGCGCGGCTGGCCGACGACGAGGGGCGAATTTCTGGAGCGCAAGGTGGAACGCTCCCCGGACGGCCGCGCGGGGCGCACCGCGGCGCCGGCCTTTCGATACGAGGCCCTGGTGAAATACCGCTACCAAGTGAAAGGGCGCGATTACGTTTGCGACCGCCTCTATCGCGTGGGTTGGGTCACGAGCAGCCGGAAAAACCGCCAGGCCCTGCTGGACCGATTGCCGGATCCGCCGGCGGTTCGCTACAACCCCGACGACCCGCAAGACGCCTGCCTGCTGGCGCTTCCCTTGAGCTCGGCGATATGGGGGCTGGCCGTGGGGGCGGCGATCACGGTCACCGCCTTGCTCTACCTCGCGGTCAAGCTGCTGGATCGCCCGCCCGCCGGCTGAGCGAGGGGGGCCGGCCCGGCTTAGGACCCCAGCTTTTTCAAAAATTCGTCGAAGCGGCGGATCTCGGGGCCCATCCGAATCAGAAAGCTCCGCGTCCCCTCGGGGGTCTGGACGGTGAAGGCCCCCGTGCCCTTGCCGCGTTCCTCGACGCGCAGCGCGGCATCGGATTCCAGCTCGGCCAAGCGCCGCTTGAGCTCGCGGACCTGTTTGGCCGTCAGCCGACCCTGCCGCGGCTCACCACCGCTGTACATCCCCGTGGAGCTCTCTTCGGGGCGGACGGGGACGTAGCGGAAGCTCACGGCCGCATCCTTCGACCTCTGCTCGAAATGGTATTGGTTGGCGCTGCCGTCGCCGTAATCCAAGGCCCAAAACGCGCGGAGGGCTTCCTCGGCGAAACCCGGCGGGGCCACGAATAAGAAACCGAACAAGAGCAGGCAGCGAGAAATTTGCAGTTTCATCGGCACCTCCGTTTTTTACCGCGCCGCGTTCGGGACTCCCGGCCGCGGCGCGGGCAGTAGGACCATCAAGACAAAACCGGCCAGGATCATCGCCAGGCAGAGCAGCTGCCCCATCGAGAGCGGGCCCAGGACCGTCCCCAGCTGGGGGTCGGGCTCGCGGAAAAATTCGACGATGAAGCGCAGGACCCCGTAGCCGACCAGCAGCATGCAGGAGACGTAGCCGTCCTTCTTCTGCAGGCGCGAGGTCGCGTAGAGGATCAGCCATAGGATCGGCCCCTCGAGAAAGGCCTCGTAGAGCTGCGAAGGGTGCCGCGGCCTCGGCCCCCCGCCGGGAAAGACCATCGCCCAGGGCGCGTCGCTGACGCGGCCGTAGAGCTCGCCGTTGATGAAGTTGCCGATGCGCCCGAAGCCCAAGCCGATCGGCGCGCAGAGCCCGACATTGTCGGCGACGTGATAGAAGGGCAGCTGCACCCGCCGCGCGAAGAGATACATCGCCAAGATCGTCCCGGCCAGGCCGCCGTGGAAGCTCATCCCTCCGTGCCAGATCGCCGGGATCTCCCAGGGATGCTCGAGGTAGAATTGCGGGTTGTAAAACACCACATAGCCCACGCGCGCCCCGAGGATAAGGCCGTAGAAGCAATAAGTGACCAGCAGCGAGACGTCGCCCGCCTGCGGCAGGCGGAACAGGCCCCGCCGGTAGCGGTAGCGCAGCAGAAAATAGGCGCAGGTGAAGCCCAGCAGGTACATGAAGGCGTACCAGCTCAGGCCCACGGGGCCGAGACGGAACAGAAAGGGGTCGATTTGCGGAAAGGCCAAGGCCGCTGGCGGCATGCGAAACTCCTCCGGCTATTCTTAACGTCCGGGAACGCTTCCGCAAAGCAAACAATCCGGCCGGCGCCCAAGAAAATCCCCTTCGCGAAAACCGCGCCTGGCTTCATTTTCCCGACTTTTTACCGGCGCCGAGAGATTTTCCGTTGACCACAGCATCTAGTTATGACAAGACGGAAAACACACAAGATATTGTGGTTTTTCTTCCCAGGTTCTATAATCAAAAAACTAAAAATTGTTGAATTTTAGGGGTTTATGGCGTCTTGCCGCCCCGCGTCACTTCATCATCTCGAGGAGGATCCCCATGACCGTGAAGGCCCTACCGTCCGTCCGCTCCAATCGCCGCGCCGCTACCACCGGCAAGGGCAAGGGACTGAAGATCAACCGCCGCCACACCGAGGCCGGCAAGGACCCGCTGGAGTCCCTCTCCTACGAGTACCGCACCTCGGTCATCACCAATCCCGACGGCTCGGTGGTCTTCAAGATGGACAACGCGGAGATCCCCAAGGGCTGGAGCCAGTTGGCCACCGACATCATCGTCTCGAAGTACTTCCGCAAGGCGGGCGTGCCCAAGACAGGCCGCGAGACCTCGGCCAAGCAGGTCGTGCACCGCATCGCGCACAGCATCCGCGTCGCGGGCGAAACCCTGGGCGGCTACTTCGCGAGCCCGGAGGACGCGCAGGCCTTCGAGGACGAGCTGAAATATCTCCTCATCACCCAGCGCGGGGCCTTCAACTCGCCGGTGTGGTTCAACTGCGGCCTCTACCAAGAATACGGCATCGAGGGCTCGGGCGGTAACTACTTCTGGAACCCGAAGGACGGCAGCATCGGCACCACCGTCAACTCCTACGAGCACCCGCAATGCTCGGCCTGCTTCATCCAGGCGGTCGACGACGACCTGATGAGCATCTTCGACCTGGCCAAAAACGAGGCGCGCCTCTTCAAGTACGGCTCGGGCACGGGCTCCAACTTCTCCAAGATCCGCGGCCACCAAGAAAAACTCAGCGGCGGCGGCACCTCCTCGGGCCTGATGAGCTTCCTCGAGGTGTTGGACCGCGGCGCCGGCGCCACCAAGAGCGGCGGCACCACGCGGCGCGCGGCCAAGATGGTCTGCCTCGACATGGACCACCCCGAGATCGTCGACTTCATCAACTGGAAGGTCCGGGAAGAGCGCAAGGTGGCGGCCCTGATCGCCGCCGGCTACTCCAGCGACTTCAACGGCGACGCCTACCGCACGGTCGGCGGGCAAAACTCCAACAACTCGGTGCGCGTCACCGCCGAGTTCATGAACGCCGTGACCGAGGACAAGGAGTGGAAGACCTACATGCGCACCACCGGCGCGGTGGTCGACGTGCTGCAGGCCCGCGACCTCTTCAAGCAGATCGCCTTCGCCGCCTGGGCCTGCGCCGACCCCGGCGTGCAGTACGACAGCACGATCAACCGGTGGCACACCTGCAAGAACACCGGCCGCATCAACGCCAGCAATCCCTGCTCCGAGTACATGTTCTTGGACGACACGGCCTGCAACCTCTCCTCGATCAACCTGACCAAGTACTTGAACGAGGACGGCAGCTGGGACGTCGAGGGCTACCGTCACGCGATCCGCACCCTGATCCTGGCGCAGGAGATCCTGGTCGATTTCAGCTCCTACCCGACCGAGCGCATCGCGCAGAACAGCCACGACTTCCGCCCTCTGGGCCTGGGCTACGCCAACCTGGGCTCGGCCCTGATGATCCAGGGCATCCCCTACGATTCCGAAGAGGGCCGGCAGACCGCCGCGGCGCTCACCGCCATCCTCTGCGGCCACGGCTACGCGACCT
>JADYZQ010000265.1 GCA_020853015.1 Deltaproteobacteria bacterium | reverse complement strand
TAACCGTGCGGGAAACTTAAAGCTTTTGTCTTGACAGCGGTGGGGGCCGGGGATAGTCCGTCGCGAGCCAAAGAAAGCGCCCAATACCCATGGAAAAATTAGTTTCTCTCGCCAAACGACGCGGTTTCATCTTCCAATCCAGCGAGATCTACGGTGGTATCAACGGATTCTGGGATTACGGCCCGGTCGGAGTCGAATTACGAAACAACATCAAGAGCTTCTGGTGGCAACGCATGGTCCGCCTGCGCGACGACGTGGTCGGGGTCGACACCTCGATCATCTGCCACCCCCAGACCTGGGTCGCCAGCGGCCACGTGGCCAGCTTTTCCGACCCCATGGTCGACTGCAAGACCTGCAAGGGGCGCTTCCGCGCCGACCACATCGAGGCCATCCCATGCCCGCAAAAGCCCTCCCTCACCGTGCAGGCCTGCGCGGGCGACAAGAAGGGCCCCGGCGAGTTGACCGAGGTGCGGCAGTTCAACCTGATGTTCGAGACCTTTGTCGGGGCGCTGCGCGACGACTCGGCCCGAGCCTACCTGCGGCCCGAGACCTGCCAGTCGATCTTCACCCAGTTTAAAAACGTCCAGATCGTCTCGCGGCAGAAGATCCCCTTCGGCATCGCGCAGATCGGCAAGAGCTTCCGCAACGAGATCACGCCGCGCAACTTCATCTTCCGCTCCCGCGAGTTCGAGCAGATGGAGATGGAATTCTTCGTCAAGCCCGAAGAGCCCGAGATGCAGAAGTGGTACGAATACTGGGTCGCCGAGCGCTTCCAGTGGTTCCAGGATCTCGGGATCAAGCCCGACAAACTTAGGCAGCGCGTCCACAGCCAGGACGAGCTGGCCCACTACGCGAAGGGCTGCGTCGACGTCGAGTACCAGTTCCCCTTCGGCTGGTCCGAGCTCGAGGGCATCGCCAATCGCAGCAACTACGACCTGAGCCAGCACATCAAGACGAGCGGGAAGGATCTGAGCTACTTCGACGAGACCACCAAGGAGAAATACGTGCCCGCGGTGGTCGAGACTTCCTTGGGCGTCGATCGCACCCTGCTCACCGTCTTGGCCGATGCCTACGCCGAGGACGTGGTCGAGGGGGAGGAGCGCGTCGTGATGCGCTTCTCGCCGGCGGTCGCGCCCTACAAAGTGGCGGTCTTTCCGCTCTCGCGCAAGCTGGCCGAGCCCGCGATGGCGCTGGAGAAGTCCCTGCGCAAGCGCTATGTCACCGACTACGACGACGTCGGCAGCATCGGGAAGCGCTACCGCCGCCACGACGAGATCGGCACGCCGCTGGCGGTCACTTACGATTTTCAATCGGAAGAGGACAAGCAAGTGACGGTGCGCGACCGCGACACGACCAAGCAGGAGCGGATCGCGATCGACCGGCTCGAGGATTATTTGAAGGATCATCTGAAGCTGTAGAGGTATTTCCCCTATGCCAAGACCCTGGGTCTATTTTTTCGGAAACGGCAAGGCCGACGGCAAGAGCGACATGAAAAACCTCCTCGGAGGCAAGGGCGCCAACCTGGCCGAGATGAACCTGCTCGGACTGCCGGTACCGCCCGGATTCACGATCACCACCGAGGTCTGCACCGCCTTCTACCAAAACGACAAGAAGTACCCGGAGGGCCTCGAGGGAGAGGTGGGGCAGGCCCTGGCCAAGGTCGAGGCCATCATGGGCGCCAAATTCGGCGACGCCAAGCAGCCCCTGCTTTTGTCGGTGCGCTCCGGCGCCCGGGCCAGCATGCCCGGCATGATGGACACCATCCTCAACCTGGGGCTGAACGACGAGACGGTGCAGGGCATCATCGCCCGCTCCGGCGACGAGCGCTTCGGCTACGACTCCTACCGGCGCTTCATCCAGATGTACTCCGACGTCGTCCTCGACGTCGACCGCGAGTTCTTCGAGCACCAGATCGAGGAGCGCAAGGAGCACAAGAAGGTCCGCCTCGACACCGAGCTCAGCGCCCAGGATTGGAAAGAATTGGTCGCGGTCTTCAAGAAGCACGTCCTGCAGATGACCGGCAAGCCCTTCCCCGAGGATCCCAAGGACCAGCTCTGGGGCGCGGTCGGGGCGGTGTTCAGCTCCTGGATGAACAAGCGCGCCATCGAGTACCGCCGCATCAACGGCATCCCCGAAGAATGGGGCACCGCCGTCAACGTGCAGGCGATGGTCTTCGGCAACATGGGCAGCGACTGCGCGACCGGCGTCGCCTTCACCCGCGATCCCTCGACGGGCGAGCGCCGCTTCTTCGGCGAGTTTCTGGTCAACGCCCAGGGCGAGGACGTCGTCGCCGGCATCCGCACCCCGCAGCCGATCAACGTCGCGGGCAAGAAGGCCGACAACTCCGCGCTCCCCTCCCTCGAGGAGGTGATGCCCGCTTGCTACCGCGACCTGGTCGAAATCTATCAAAAGCTCGAGAAGCACTAACGCGACATGCAGGACATCGAGTTCACCATCGAGAAGAACCAGCTGTTCCTGCTGCAGACGCGCCGCGGCAAGCGGACCGCGCAGGCCGCCGTGCAGGTCGTGGTCGACATGGTCGGCGAGGGCCTGATCGACCGAAAGACCGGGCTGTCCCGCATCGAGCCCAAGTCCCTCGAGACC
>JADYZQ010000264.1 GCA_020853015.1 Deltaproteobacteria bacterium | reverse complement strand
GCCATGATCAGGAAGCTGGGCAGGACCATCAGGACGCAGATCGCGCCCTCCCAGGCGAAGACGAGGGAGAGCAGGGCGAGCAGCCCCACCGGCGCCCAAGGCATGAAGACGCGGAACCACCAGGAGCGCCGCGCGCGCCACTCGCCGAAAAAAACGGTCATGCAGCCCAAGACCAGCGGCACGAGAAAGACGTAGGCCACGGTCATCAGCCCGAAAAAATTCTTCCAAGCGGGATAGCGGAAGGCGAAGAAGGCGACGATGCCGTAGAGCAGGGCCAGGAACACGGCCGTCCAGACCGAGAAGAGCCAGTGAAAAAGGTTTTTGATCATGCGCCCCGGCCTTTCAGACGCCTTGGATGGGGAATTTCTCTCCGGCGAGCTGGAGGAAGAAATGATGTCTTTTGGGATCGTAGTCGATGTGGCGGGCCAATTCCAAGTAAGGCTTACGGTTGAAGCGGGCCTCGAAGGCCCCGTCCCGGGCGCGGCAGTAAAAGACGTTGTCCCTGCCGACGTGGAGGGTCTTCGGGTCGAGGCGCTCGCGGTAGCCGCCCTGGAAGACCAAGTCGACGCGGTCCGGATGGAACTCCAGCTCACGGACCACGTAGACCGTGTCCTCCGGCTCGAAGTAGCACTCCTCGCCCTGGCAGAGGGCGAAATAGCGGCCGTCGGGGAGGCGCTCCATCTTGCGCATGAAGAAGTTCAGGATGTTGGGGTCCTCGAAGACGCTGCCGTCGTGCCAGAGATTCCCCTCGGCGTCGAGGCGATAGTGCCAAACCCTCGCTTGTGGGTCATCCCGGTTCATGCTCTACTATTTTCCCCAAAAATGACGCAGGCCGCCAGATGAAAGATTCGGAGCTCCAATTCGGCGAGGATTACTATTTCAACGAGGAAGGCTTCATGGTCTTCACCGCGGTCTACCTCTTGAAGCGCGGCACCTGCTGCCAAAGCGGCTGCCGGCACTGCCCCTACGGGTATCGTGCGGAAGAAAATCCCCAGAAAGAATAGCCCCGCCCCGAGGCCCTTCGAACAAGCTCACTTGAGCCGATTCGCCTCTTGGGCCTTCTGCAGGGCCTCCTGGACCTGGAGCTTTTGGGTGGGGACCTCGTCGGCGCCGATCTTCTCCAGCCAGGTGACGGTGCAGGTGGCCTCGGGCTTCTCCTTGATCAGGTGCTTGTTCTCCGGGATGTATTGGATGTCGGCCGAGTTGCACTCGATGTTCAGGGCGTTTCCGGCCGGGTCCTTCATCAGGATGCCGCGGAAATTCTTGTTGTAGGCGTTGGTCAGCTTGGGCTCCATCGAGGTCAGGACGCTGAAGCTGGGCGGGAGGATTTTTTTCAGTTCCTGGGCGTATTGCCCGGTGAAGGTGAAGGATTGGGCCTGCTTGTCGAACTTGGCGCCGAAGGGCTGCACGGCGTAGACCCCGCCGTCGTTCCCGTAAGCCGCGCCGCCGCCGGCGATCATCGCGATCCATGCCCAAGAAATCAGCCATCCTTTCATCGTCGCCTCCTAAAAAAAGAAACCGTGTTTCATGATCCAAAAGCCCAGGCGCGGGCCCAGCTCCCAGCTGAGCAGGTTGGCCGCGAGGGCCCCGGCCAGGGACATTCCAAACCCTTTTTTCAAATAATGGAAGAAAATAAGGGCCTCGCCCAAGACGGCCAGCGCCTCCCCGCCGAGCAGCCAGGGCAGGGTCCTCTGGCCGGGCAGAGACAGAAAGCCGAAGACGAGCAGGGGATGGGTGAGGGCGTTGGCGAAGAGGGCTATCCCGGTCAGGCGCAGGGCGGGGACGCCGCGGAAAAACAGCAGCAGGAAGGTGATTTCGATGGCAGCGCTCTGCAGAAAGAGTTGGAGGTAGCTCATGACTTGCGCAGGAAATAGGCTGTCAGCAGGAGGTGAAGCCCCAGGCAGGCCACCAGCCAGGGATCCTGCCAGAGGCCCGGGCGTTGCAGGCGCGCGCCTTCGAGGACGGCGCGGGCCGCGGCGTCCCGGCCCCACCAGGATTCGAAGAGGTGCAGGGGCGAGAAAAAGGTCGCCTGCTCGAGCGAGGCCGGCACGGGGGTGCGAAAGCCCGAAAGCTTCGAGATCAGGCCGAGCGACAGCAGGGTCAGCAACATCTTCCAGACCATCCAGCCTCCGGAAATATCGAGTCGACAAAGTGTAGTCCAGGATTCAGAATACGCCGAACCTTATCTTCGTTTTTGGGAGGAGACATGAGCCTATCCAGTTCCGACGCCCCGCTCGAGGCGGGCGTCCCCTCGCAAGACTCCGGCCGTTCGCTCAAGCCCTGGATCTTCCTCGGCTGCGGCTGCCTCACCCTCTTCGTCCTCTTGATCGCGGGCATCGTCGGCTTCGTCTTCTACCAGATCAAGGACTCCGAGGCCGGGCGCCTGACCGAACGGACGCTGCGGGAGAGCCCCGCCGCCCGCGAGGCCTTGGGCGAGATCCGGGACACGGGCTGGCCGATCGGCAGCGTCTCGGTGGAAGGGGGCGGCTCCGGCAAGGCCAGCCTCTCGATGTCGGTGGAGGGGAGCAAGGCCGAGGGAAAATACTATGCGACCTTGCTTCGCGAGAACGGCCGTTGGAGCGTGGTCTCGGGACGCCTGGAGCTGGACGACGGGAGGTCGATCCCGCTGGAAGGCACGGCCGCCGCGCCAGCGGTGCCTGTGACGCCTGAGATGCCGGAAGCCCCGGTGGCCGCGGGTCCGCCCGCGAGCGGTGGGCAGGTGTTGAAGGCCGACCGCGCCGCCGTCGCGGCCTGGACTCCCATCGCCTGGCCCGACCAAGCGATCCGCCTGGAGGTCCCGGCGGATTGGGAGCAGATCGAGCTCGCCAAGCGCTCCCTGGAATTCCGACCCAAGGACCGCAAGGCCTACTTCACGGGCAACCTGGTCTACTTCGACCAAAAGATCCCCTTCGGCCCCATCATGGAAGCGCTCCTCACCAAGGCCGCCGCGCAGCTGAAGCGCGAGGAGATCCTGGGCTACGCGCGCAAGGACATCGGTCCCGCGCGGGGCCTCCTGCAACTCGAGCGGCGGGGCGACGGCCAGACGACGGCGGTGTGGAACGGTTACTTCGACACGCCGGAGTTCGGCACGGTGTCGGTCACCCTCCTGTTGGGCGCGCCCACTCCGGAGGATTTCCAGCGCTACGAGCCCGCCCTCGGGGCGATCCTGGATTCGATCCGCTTTCATTGAGAAGTCGGCAGACGCCGGAGGCGGCCTCAGACCAGTTTGGTCTCGATGGAGATCTCCGAGCGCAGCGTCAAGGCGACGGGACAGCGCTCCGCGATCAGCAAGAGGCGCTGGCGCTGCTCTTCGCTTAAGTCGCCGTCGAGCCGGACCTCGCGCTGGATGCGGTCGATCTTCCCCGTCTGCGTCTCGCAGTTCTTGCAGTCCTGGGCGTGGATCTTCTCGTGCCTCAGCCGGACCTGGACGCCGCGCAGCTTCCAGCCCTTCCGGTCCGCGTACATCCGCAGCGTCATCGAGGTGCAGGCCCCGAGCGCGGCGAGCAGCAGGTCGTAGGGATTGGGCCCCGTGTCCGTGCCGCCCAAGTCGAGCGGCTCGTCGGCCAATAGACGGTGACCGCCGGCCGTGATCTGCTGGTTGAAACCGGTCGGACCGCCCACCACCAGGACTTCCCTTAATTCATTCATGATTTTCGCTCCTTGTCTTTTGAGGAAGGGGCCTCATTTACTCTTTAGTTACGGACCGACGCTCGACCTTCCCGATTCAGGCATTTTCCGGTAACTTGAGGATAAAGAATAAGCGATGCAAGACACGGTTCCAACCAAGTATTGGCACAAGCTGGAGGATGGGCGCATCCAGTGCGACACCTGTCCGCGCTTCTGCCGCCTGCACGAGGGGCAGCGGGGCCTTTGCTTTGTGCGGATGCGCCAAGACGACCAGATCGTCCTGACCACCTACGGGCGCTCCAGCGGCTACTGCATCGACCCCATCGAGAAGAAGCCGCTCAACCACTTCCTGCCCGGCACGCCGGTCTTGAGCTTCGGCACCGCGGGCTGCAATCTGGGTTGCCGCTTCTGCCAAAACTGGGACATCAGCAAGTCGCGCGAGATCGACACCCTCTCCGACGAGGCCTCGCCCGAATTGATCGCGCGGGTGGCCGAGGAGCTGGGCTGCAAGAGTGTCGCCTTCACCTACAACGACCCGGTCATCTTCATGGAGTACGCCATCGACGTGGCCCAGGCCTGCCGCGAGCGCGGCATTAAGGCCGTCGCGGTCACGGCGGGCGAGATCTGTCCCGAGCCGCGGGAGGAGTTTTACCGGTACATGGACGCGGCCAACGTCGACCTGAAGGCCTTCACCGAGCGCTTCTACGAAAAGATCTGCAGCGGGAAGCTGCAGCCGGTCCTGGACACCCTGAAGTACCTGAAGCACGAGACGAAGGTCTGGTTCGAGATCACGACGCTTTTGATCCCCGGGCAGAACGACTCGGATCCGGAGCTGGAGGCCCAGACCCAGTGGATCCGCGAGGAGCTGGGCCCCGACGTCCCGCTGCACTTCACCGCCTTCCACCCCGACTACAAGATGCTCGATCTGCCGCCGACGCCGCCGGCGACGCTGACCCGGGCCCGGGAGATCGCGCTCAAGAACGGCTTGCACTATGTCTACACCGGCAACGTTCACGACCACGGGGGGAGCAGTACCTATTGCCCCAATTGTAAAAAGATCCTCATCGGCCGCGACTGGTACGTGCTGAGCGAGTGGAATCTGACCGAGGCGGGCGACTGCCGCTTCTGCGGGACGCGGATCCCCGGCGTCTTCGCGGGGCCGCCGGGCCGCTGGGGGGCCAAGCGGGTGCCTGTATACCTGAAGGATTTCGCAGGGGTGCGGGCCGGGGCCTGAGGCATCCCCCTCAGCAACTTTTTTTCCTAGGCCGCGAGAATGCGGCGTTCCCTATCCATATTTTCACGGGATGCTCATGATCAGAACCAGAGGGGGCTCGGATCATTTCCCAAGTGCCGCCTTCGCCGGGGAGACCCTTGTCCGCGAAAGGCCCTTTTCCGCCGCGGAGCGGGTGGACGCCCTTTTGTCCCGCGGCTTGGGCGAGAGCTGGGGCGCGGCGGGCCTCGCGGAGCTTCGGTCGCTGCGGCGGGAGCGAGACCCGGAGCTGTTTTTTGAGGCGCTTCTGGGATTGGGGCGTCGGCTCGAGGCGCGGGGGCGGCTGGAGGCGGCGGGGGAAATTTATGCGACGGTAGTTCAGGAGGCCGACGCCGTTGGGGCCGTTCCCCCCTTAACGGGGGACAAGCGCGAACGGCCCCTACGGATCCGCGCGCAAGAGAGCCTCGATGCCATTCTCGGCCGCGGCGCCTTCGGCCCCCGCGCCGAATTCCTGCTGCGCGACTTGGCGCGACAATCCAGCGACCCCGCGATGCTCTTCGCTATGGGCACGGCCGGCG
>JADYZQ010000263.1 GCA_020853015.1 Deltaproteobacteria bacterium | reverse complement strand
GGCCTGCGCCGCCTGTTCCGGAGGCGGGGCGGACTTGGAGGAATCGATTTTGCTGGATCCCTCGCTGCGCTTGGAGGAAGGCGCGGAGGTCCTGAACCCCGATCTCGCCGATCGAAACTACGGCCTCTTGTTCAATGCCGAGGACGGCAAATTTGCCGTGTTGAACGACCGGCTGATCGTCGATCCGGTCGACGAGGCCGGCCTGCAGGCCCTCTTGGCGAAATACCAGGCCCGCGTCGTCGCCGATCCGGAAATCCCCCTGCCGCACGACTCGATCCTGGACACCGACGGCATCACCGAATTGCCTTCCACCTACCGGGTGATCGAGCCGGATCCCAGCTTGGCCAAGCCGGGGATGTTCGCGGCCTATGCGCGCGACCAGGGTATATTCTCCCAAATCTACGTCGACAGCGAGGCCACTCGGGACTTTTTGAACCTCTTCGCCCAGATGCAGCGGGAGGATACCGGGAAATTCCGCGATCTCCAGCTGGTGCTCTACGCCTACGAATACCCGCAGCCGCTGTTGAAGGCCGTCCAAGTCCCGCTCGAGGAATGGGCCAATTGCCCCTGCCTCTGGAGGGAGCCCGCGGGTTCTCCGCTCGCCGGGCAGCTGAAGATGCGGGCGGGGGCGACCTGGGAGGGACAAGCGAGGGAGGCGCCGATCTATAATTCCCTGATTCAACGCCCATCCGGAGGCGCGATCCGGTACTGCACCTATAACGACGGCCTCGACGTCGCCCCGGAGAAGTTCATCTCCGAGGGGGACAATGTGCTGATCTTGGACACGGCGACCTTTTACAACGCGCACGAGGAAAGCCTGGCGGGTCCGGTGGGAAATATGCACCTTTGGGCCTTTCCCCCCGACCGGCTGCCGCTCACCCTCCCGCGCAACTTACGACAAGCAGGCCCCGCCGGGGGCGGTGCACCTCAACCTGCGCGGGCCCGGCGGCGACGGCGACAATTGCGAGTGGTGGGATACCGGCATCGAGCAGTACCTGACCTACCAAAACTTCATCCTCTGGGATTGGGACCGCGATTCGGAGCAGCAGGTGGTCTTGTTGATTTGGGAAGGCGATGAGTGCAAGGATTTCAAATTGGTCGAGGTGTGCGCCCCGGACGACCCGGTCGTGGCCTTTCGACTGACGCGCGACGTGACCTTGAGCGATCAGGGGGTGTTTTTGCAGGACTTTTCCGCTGTTCGCCCGGGGGTCACGACTCAGGATCTGGCGGCGTCCCGCGACGTCGATATGCGGGTGCGGACGATCGATTATTGCCGGGCTTATGATTCTGAAATTATCGAAATCTGTAACGGTTATGATGATACTTGTGACGGTCGGGTAGACGAAGGTTTCGAGGCGAAGGGAACTGTCTGTGATAATGGAGCCTTGGGGCAATGTTTTTCTGTTGGGAAGTGGATTTGTAACGATCCAAAAAAACAATTAGAAGGGCAACAATCTATACTTTGCAACGCTCTTCCTCGCCAAGCTTCCCCCATTGAAATCTGTGACGGTGTCGACAATGATTGCGATGGTTCAACAGATGAGGATTGGATTCAAAAGGGGTTGGCTTGCGGGCTGGGGGTCGGAACTTGCGGCGTGGGCGCCCTTGCTTGCAATAATGGCCAAGTTAGCTGCCAAGGCGAGGTCGGGCCGGTGCCGGAGTCTTGCGATGGTCTCGACAACGACTGCGACGGTGTGACGGACGAAGGCTGTGCCTGCGCCCCCGGCGCTGTTCGAGACTGCAGCATCGATTTGGGGCCCTGCTCCCTGGGGCAGCAGGTATGCCTACTGGGCGGGACTTGGTCGGACTCCTGTTCCGGAACGGTCCCTCATCCGGAAATTTGCGACGGAGTCGACAACAACTGCAACGGGGCGGTGGACGAGGGTGTTTTGAATCTTTGCGGAACCTGTGGCCCTGAGCCTGCCGAGATCTGCGATTATATCGACAATGACTGCGATGGTGCGGTGGACGAGGGGGTGAGTAATGTCTGTGGAGGATGCTGGACAGTGGGACCGGAGGAGTATGCACCGGGTATCTTGGATTGTGATAATGTCGATAATGATTGTGATGGGATTATTGACGAGACAGACACCCCAGTCATATGTGGTCTCGGAGTCTGCCAGGTCCAAGTTGACTCTGTTTGCCAGGAGTGTTTTCCCAATCCAGAGGCAGCTTCAATAGAACATTTTGACATTGGTAATTGCAATAACGGCGTTGACGATGATTGTGATGGCCTTACGGACGTAGAAGAGTTTCCCGACTGTTTCTTTCTCCAAGGAGGAGGTTGATTTGAAAGGAATAATTTTTTCATTAATCTTTTTTGGAATGGGATTCTTGCAGGCATGTAGTTCCTGCCAAGAATTAAGAACTCCAACGATGTATACAGAATACGGGGAATTCCATCTGATTATCACTAATGCTGATGCTGTCCAAATCGGATTGGATATCAAGCCTTTTAGGCCGATTCGGCATGGTAGTTTTCTTGTAAATGATGGGTATGAGCGGCCCGATAAGACATTTCCCCAGAATCAAGTTACCTTTCAATTTTTCTTCCGTGAAAACGCATTGCCGGGGGGAGAAGATATTTTTGAACAGAAGAAAGGCGAGGTTTTTGCAATCCCACCTACCCCCTATGAGGTCGACGGAATGGATGTGGTTTACAAGGAGGCGTTTCCTCCTCCTACCCCGGATCCCGATGGGATTGGATGGTGGCTGCCAACAACCTACTCCGGCAAAGTCACCATCCTGGAAGACGACCTCGTCGAATTCGACCTCACCTTCACCGACGGCGTCGAATCGCGGCGTGTCCTGGCGACCTTCGTTTTCAAAACTTTAGACCTCGTTCAAAACGTAGGGGAATGCGGTTGAATCTATGAAGCGTTTCAGTGAAAAATTTATTGCCTGTCTTCTGCTGGCTCCTCCCTGGAGAAATTCGATGTCGACGAGAAGAAGCCCCTTATTGTAACCTTAAGCTCCATTTTCGGCGGGATGGCCTGCCTTGGGAGTGGGATTAGCGGTCGGGTTGGCCACCTACCAAGATTAACGAAATAGGAACTTGCTTGAGCTCGGATAATCTTCGAAATCCCTTGGGGAAAGATTTCTTCAACGCGGCTGCGGAGAGACTTAGGCCACGTCTGCTCGCTTATCTGTACCGCCGCCTGGCGGATCGCGGCGAGGCGGAAGACCTCTGCCAAGAGGCCCTGCTCGAGGCCTACACCGCGCTCTCCGAGTCGAAAGCCGAAGCCGCCTTCAGGGAAGGACTCTTTCAAATCGCCTCCCGCCTCGCCGACCGCGCGGCCGAGGGGGCCCAGCCCTGGGGCGAAAGCTCCCTGGAGGTCCTGCAGGATTACCTCCTGGAGCACGAAGCGACGCAGAACGAGCTGCAGGAGACGCTGGAATCCCGCGAGGAGGAGTACTCCCTCGCGGACCACGTCGACTTCTGTTTCACCGTGACCCTCCAATCGCTTTTTCCCCGCGAGCGCAACGCCTTCCTCTTGACTCAATTGGAAGGCTTCACGGCGGGAGAGGCCGCGGGCGTCATGGGGGCCTCGCCGGAGGAGATCGAAGAAAAGTCCGCTTCCGCGTCGGAGAGCCTGCGGGAGAATTTCGCCGAGCGCTGCAGCCTGGTGAAGGCCGGCGCGCCCTGCAAGCAGTGCCGGGTCTTCGGCGAATGGCTGCTCGGTCCGGAGGAGACCGAGGAAGAACTGCGCGGCCTCCCGCTGCAACCCTCGGTGAAGCCCGAGGCGACCTTCCCCAAGCGCCTGCAGCTCGTCTCGCGCCTCGATCCGCTGCATAACGGTAGCGACCGCTTTCACGAGCAGCTGCTCCAACTGCTGCGCCGCGCCCTGGGGGAAAAGGGCTTACTGAAGCCCTAGGCTCCCCACCTGGCCCGCCTCTTCAGGGGGCTCGCGGCGTACCCAAATCTCGGGAACTTTCGTCAGGTCGACGAATTCCTTCCGCGACAGGCTCAAGCGATAATAGTCCGCGCTCACGCTGATGGAGCCGTCCGGACGATACTCCAGCTCGGTCTCCAGCTCTCCCGCCGGTATCTGCGGAAAGCTCCCGGCCCAGGCCTCGGGCGCGATCAGCCCCATCGATTCGCCGCGCAGCGCCCGGGGCGCCGGCATAAGTTCCCGCGCCTCTGCGTCGAAGAGGGCGACGCCGTCGTAGCCCTCGGCCTTGCCGCCGTGCAGGGCGATCAAAGTCGGGGTCAAGTCGACCAGGCTCGCGGGGGTCTCGACCTCCTTCAAGTCCGTCCAACGCGGGTCGAAGATCCCGAAGAGGACGTTGTTCTGCTCGCGGCCCTTCAGGTCGAGGCCGTGGATCCCGCCGTAGATCTCGTGACCCGCCACGAAGCGCTCGCCGTGATCCGAGAGGAAGGCGACGCGGTGGCTCGCGAAGTATCCCTTGGCCCGCAGCTCCGCGACCAGGTCTTCCAAGAGGCGCAGGGTGGCCGGCCGTCGCAGGAAATAGGGGTTGTGCCAGCCCTCGGGCGTCCGGTTCAGGGGGTCGCCGGGCTTGGACCAGCGCCAGAAGGAAAAGTCCTTGGGACGAAGCCGGAGCCAATCCTCCAACCCCGCGAGCTCGCTTCGGGCGAGGCGGATCGGGCTGTGCAGGTGGCAGGTGTGCAGGGCCATCAGTCTCGCCCCCTCCGGGAGCCGCGAGAACTTTCGGAAGGAGAAATTGAAGAAGCGCGGGGCGTCGTAATTGAAGAGCGAGGGCGAGTTGAGGCTGAAGCCGCGCAGGTTCTCGACGAAGGCGTTGTTGGTCCAAAGCGCCGGGAATACGAAGTGGTTGAGCAGCGCCGCGCCCAGATGGGCCTTCCAGCCGATCTCGGGGATCACGGATTCCGAAAAGCCCTGCTCCGCCGTGAAATAGCTCGTCTCCGGCTGGTCGGAGGCGAAGAGGCTGTGTCCGCCATGCCGGTCGCGCAGGCGGCGCGGCAAGGTCAGGGCCTCGGCCCCGTGGGGCAACGGCGAGTCGAAGAAGAGGCGCACGCCGTGGCGCTCGGGATAGACGCCGCTCAAGACGGAATTCCAGGCAGGATGCGTGGCGGGCAGCGGCGTGAAGGCCTGGCGGAAGATCCTTCCCCCTAGGCCCGCGGCGGCTCGGGCCAGGGCGGCGTTGCCGCTGTCGCCGTCCAAGGCGTCGAAGCCCAGCAGGAGGACGCGCGGCTGCTTCGTCGCGGCGGCTCGGGCCGGCGGCAGGTCCAAGGCGGATTCGCCGGCCAGGGGCGCGTGCAGCAGCGTCGGTAGTAGGGCCGCCAGACCCAAGGCGGCGGCGCTGCGCAGGCCCCGGGGCCGCAGCATGGCGAAGGCCAAGAGAAGAAACACAATTCCCAGCGCGAAGATTTGCGCAAAGCCGACGATCAAGCTCTGCTCCCAAAACATCGGGAAGAAGCCCAGGACGGAGGGGTACTGCCAGGCGGTCCACCCGAAGAGGAAGACGGTCTGCGCGGCCGCGAGGAAGAAAAAGGCCGCGAAGGCGCGGCGGCCTTTCTCGGACCGCCCCACCGGCCCGCTAGCGGCCCACCCGACCAGCGCCGCATTGACGGCGCCCAAGCACCCGGCCCAGGCGAGATAAAGTCCGGCGATCTTGGCCAAGCGCCACGCCACGTCGCGCACGATGAAATCGGGCAAGGCCAATTGGCGCAGGGAGGGCAGGTAGAAGGACGGTGCGTAGAAGAACAGCAGGCACTGCAGGCCGAAGAGCAGGGTCGCGAAGAGCAGGGCCGCCTTAAACGAGATGAGGAATCGCTTCATGGGCCCTCGTCTTTTTCACCAGCCGCTTAAAGCGCCGCGTAGCCGATCTGCCAGTCCAGCGTGGTCTCTTCCATCGCGTCGTCGCGCTTGAACTTGGCGATCAGGAGGTTCTGCAACCTTTGATGATAGGCCGTGAAGTCCGGGATCGGGTGCGTCGCCACGCCGGACTCCATCGCCGCCTTGGCGATGGCGGGGGCCACGAAGAGCAGGACGCGGGGATCGAGCGGCTTGGGGATGATGTAGTCGGGCCCGAACTGCAGCTCCTTGAGCTTGTAGGCCTGGCAGACCGAGAGTGGGACCTTCTCGCGGGTCAGGAAGGCCAAGGCCTTGGCGGCGGCGAGCTTCATCGGCTCGGTGATCTTGGTGGCGCCGACGTCGAGGGCGCCGCGAAACACGAAGGGGAAGCCCAGGACATTGTTCACCTGGTTGGGGTAGTCGGAGCGGCCGGTCGCCATGATGATGTCTTTCCGCACGGCCAGCGCCTCGTGGTAGCCGATCTCGGGGACCGGATTGGCCATTGCGAAGACGACGGCGTTGGGCGCCATCGAGGCCAGCATCTCGGGCGTGAAGAGGCCCGGGCCGGAGAGGCCGATGAAGACGTTGGCCCCTTTGGCCGCGTCGGCCATGCTGCGGGCCTTGCCGTCCTGGGCGAAGAAACCGCGGTTGGGCTCGAGGTCTTTGCGGTCCTTCGTGACCACGCCCTGACGGTCGCACAAGAAGACGTTTTCTTTTTTCACCCCGATCGAGAGGAACATCTTCGCGCAGGCGACGGCGGCCGCGCCGGCGCCGGAGAAGACCACCTTCACCTCGCCGGCCTTGAGTCCCGCGATCTCGAGGGCGTTGATCAGCGCCGCCGTCGAGATGATCGCCGTGCCGTGCTGGTCGTCGTGGAAGACGGGGATCTTCATGCGCTTGCTGAGCTGCTCTTCGATGTAGAAGCACTCCGGCGCCTTGACGTCCTCGAGGTTGATGCCGCCGAAGGTCGGCTCGAGCGAGCGCACGATGTCGATGAACTTGTCGGGGTCTTTCTCGTCGATCTCCAGGTCGAAGACGTCGATGTCGGCGAATTCTTTGAACAGGACGCCCTTGCCCTCCATGACCGGCTTCCCGGCCAGCGGGCCGATGTCGCCCAGGCCCAGGACGGCGGTGCCGTTGGTGATGACGGCGACCAGGTTGCCGCGCGCGGTGTAGCGGTAGCTCTCCGCGGGGTTGGCCTGAATCTCCAGGCAGGGCGCCGCCACGCCGGGCGTATAGGCCAGGGAAAGGTCTTCCTGGGTGGCGCAAGGTTTGG
>JADYZQ010000262.1 GCA_020853015.1 Deltaproteobacteria bacterium | reverse complement strand
TCGGCCTCGCCCCATGGATGTTACTCCGATTCAAGGCTCCGGGTAGGTTCCGAAGAAACCCGCGCTAAAACGGGACCGAATCGGATCGAGCCGCTCCGGCCTCTGGCGTCGGGGCGGCTTGATTTTTGCTGAAATTATTTCAATACGCGCTTAGTCCGAAGCTCTTCCAGGAGAGAGCAGCCCTCGTTCAGGAACTCCGGACCGGCCTTCAGGCCGCTTTGCCGGGCCACCGCGCGCAGCAGGGCCTCCGGCTTGCCCGGACCCTTCTCGAGGCGGCGGATCAAGGCGGCGACCAAGGGGTTGACCTCCATGAATTTGACCTCGAGGGTCTCCGGCTCGCGCCAGAGCAGCAGGTGGTAGCGGCCTTGGGGCAATCGTTTCGGATCGCGGAAGTCCTCGCGAATGAAGTGGACCGGCCAGCGGTATTCGGCCAGGACGTGGGCGGGGTTGAGACGCAGCTTGCCGCGCGCGGCCCTGCCGGAGTCCTCGGGCGCGAAGCGCATCGCGATCTCGAGGTACTCGTATTCCAGCAGCTCGCCGAGATAGGGATATTTCTTCTTCAGGGGATGCGGCTTGGACTTGCAGAACTGGGCCAACTCCCAAGCCAGCTCCCGCAGGATCTCGGACTGAGGCGGGGACTTTTTCAAAAAGGCCCAGAGCAGCCGCCACCACTCCTTCTCGCTTAGCAAGGAGCGGGCGACCGGGGAGATATTCTGCACGGTCTGGACCATGCGCTCGGTCACCAGCTCGCGGTAGACCTGGTAGCGGCCCTTGGGCCGATAGCCGCCGTCGAAGCAGATCCTTGCCCAAAAGTTTTCCGATTGGCGCAGGGTCGCAAGCCTCATCGCCCGCCTCCCGCCGCCCGCAGGCCGCGCTCGCTCGCGCGTAGGGCCGGCCGCGGCGCCCGGGCCTCGGCGAAGATCCGCTTCGCCGTCGCCACCTCGGCCAGGCTCTCCTCGAGCTTCGGCAGGTTGTGGTCGCGCTCGATGATCACGGCCTTGGGCCGGGCCCGTTTCGCGACGTAGCGCAGCAGGTCCCAGACCGGGTCGATCACGGGGGCGCCGTGCGTGTCCAAGAGGAAGTCTTGATATTGAATATGACCCGCGACGTGGATGTGGAGCACGCGCTCGTAAGGGAGATCGCGGAGGTACTCGTAGGGGTCGAAGCCGTGGTTCACCGCGTTTACGTAGATGTTGTTGACGTCGAGCAACAGCGAGCAGTCGGCCCGCTCGGCCACCTCGCGCAGAAACTCCCACTCCGCCATCTCGTCCTTGCCGGCGGAGGCGTAATACGAGACGTTCTCGATCGCGAAGGGCATCTCGAGGTAGTCCTGCACCTGGCGGATCCGCGGCACGACGTGGCGGACCGCCTCGCGAGAGAGGGGCAACGGCAGCAGGTCGTGGAACTGCGCGCCCAAGACGGAGGAGTAGCAGAGGTGATCGCTCATCCACAGCGCCCTCGCCTCTTTCAAAAAAACCTTCAGCTCCTTGAGAAACTTCCGAGACAGCGGATGCAGGCTGCCCACCGAGAGGCTGAGCCCGTGGATCGCGACGGGGTAACGTTCGGCCAGCTCGCGGTACTGGCTGTAAAGCTTGCCGCCGGTCTTCATGTAGTTTTCGGGGGCGATCTCAAGGCAGTCGAGTTCGGCGGGAAGGCGGGCCAAGAGGTCGTCGACGTTCTCGCGGCGCAGGCCCAGGCCGACTCCTAGATTTTTAATCCCCGCCAAGGACATAAAGGCCCACCTAAATTAAAAATAAGGAAGGCCGGCCGGGGCCCGCCCCGACCGACCTCGAAGCACGGAATGCGCGGAGCGCGATTACTTCGCCGCGCCGCAGGCGCCGGCGCCGCAACCCTTGCTGGCGTCGGTCTTCTTCGCGTCGGTCGCGGGAGCCGCCTTGGCGTCCTTCGCGTCGGTCTTCTTGTCCCCGCTGCAGTGCTTGTCGCCGGAGCACTTCTTGTCCCCGCTGCACTTCTTGTCGCCCGAGCACTGCTTATCGCCGCTGCATTTCTTGTCGCCCGAGCATTTCTTGTCAGCGGAGCACTTCTTGTCCCCGCTGCAGTGCTTGTCGCCGTCCTTCTTTGGGGCCGGCGTGGCGGCGGGAGTCGTCGCGGCGGCTTTTTTGTCCGCAGCAGCCTCGGCCTTCTTCTCTTCGGCGCGGGCCTGACGGTAGCCGACCGTCATCTCGGCGGTCTGAAAAAACTTCGCCCCCGATTGGGTGTTCGCCGTCACGGACAGGCCGGGTCCGGAGAGCACGAGACCGGCCAAGGCCGAGCCCAATAACAGTTTTTTGTTCTTAGACACCTTCGACATAGATTCCTCCATGAGTGGTTTTGTTTAGGAAACTCCCTGTATACGGGAGCGATGGTGCTTTGGATGCGGCGAATCTAAGGAAGTAACAAATAATTGTAAAGGGAAAGTCCGAAATAGCGTGCAGCCCTGGAATCTCCATATTTATCGGGAGATTAGACCTTTACCTCGCGCTCGGAATTGGCGTTGGGATAGTCGGTCAGGGAGACCGGAAACTTCCCGGAGAAGCAGGCGTCGCAGTACCACTCGTCGTGGTCCTTGTCGAAGTAGAACAGGTTCTCGATCGAGAGATAAGACAGGGTGTCGCAGGTGATGTAACGGCGGATCTCGTCGAGGCTGTGCGTCGCGGCGATCAATTCTTTGCGGTCCGGCGTGTCGATGCCGAAGAAGCAGGGCCACTTGGTCGGCGGGCAGCTGATGCGGAAATGCACCTCCTTGGCGCCCGCGTCGCGCAGCATCTTGACGATCTTGCGCGAGGTGGTGCCGCGGACGATCGAATCGTCGATCAGGACGATGCGCTTGCCTTCGACCAGCCCCTTGACGGCGTTCAACTTGACCTTCACGCCGAAGTGCCGAATCGAGTCGCTGGGCTCGATGAAAGTGCGGCCGACGTAGTGGTTGCGGATCAGGCCCAGCTGGAAGGGAATGCCGGATTCTTCGCTGTAGCCCAGGGCGGCGGGCACGCCCGAGTCGGGGACGGGCACCACCATGTCGGCCTCGACGGGGTGCTCCTTCGCGAGCTGGCGGCCGAAGCCCTTGCGCACGTCGTAGACGTTGCGGCCGAAGATCGTGCTGTCGGGGCGGGCGAAGTAGACGTGCTCGAAGATGCACATCGCCTTCTTCTTCGGCACCGGAAAGGGCTTGTAGGACTTCATGCCCTCCGCGTCGAAGACCAGGACCTCGCCGGGCTCGACCTCGCGGACGAACTTGGCCTCGACCAAGTCGAGGGCGCAGGTCTCGGAGGCGACGATGGGGCTGCCGTTCAAATCGCCCAAGACCAGCGGGCGCCAGCCGTAGGGGTCGCGGGCGGCGATCATCCGGCTTTTGGTGAGGATGAGCAGCGAATACGAGCCCTCCACCCGCTTGAGCGCACCGATGATGCGGCCGATCAGGTCTTTCTCGTGGAAGGAGGCCAGCAGGTGGATGATGACCTCGGTGTCGGTGGTCGATTGGAAGATCGAGCCGTGGGCCTCAAACTCGCCCTTCAGGGCCTGGGCGTTGACCAGGTTGCCGTTGTGCGCGATCGCGATCTCGCCGCGCGAGTAATCGAAGACCAGCGGCTGGGTGTTCTTCAGCTGCGAGGCGCCGGAGGTGGAATAGCGGACGTGGCCGATGGCGTTCTTGCCCGTCAGTTTGTCGAGCTTGCTCTGGTTGAAGATGTCGGCCACCAGGCCCATGTGGCGATGGGCGTGCAGCTTGTCGCCGTCGGCGGTGACGATGCCCGCGGCCTCTTGGCCGCGGTGCTGGAGGGCGTAGAGCCCCAAATACGCGATCCGCGAGGCCTCGGGGTGGTTATAGATGCCGACGATTCCGCACATAAATAGATCAGTTCCTCTTCAAGAGCTTCTCGAAACCATCCTCCCAGACCCCGCGCAGCCGGTCCATAGGCAAATCGAGATAAGGTCCCAGCTTAAAGGCGCCCGGGCGGACCTGGCCGAGACGGACGAGCGGCTGCGCCGCGGCGGCGGCCAGCTGCTCGAGGGTGGCCGCCTGCTCCGCGGCGACCGAGACCAGGATGCGCGAGGCGCCCTCGCCGAAGAACAGCTCGGCGAGCTTTCGGCCCTCGAGGCCGGGCGCCAGGGAGATCTCGACGCCGGCCGCCCCCGCGGGATCGACCAGGCAGGCCTCGGCGAGGGCGACGGCCAGGCCGCCGTCGGAGACGTCGTGGGCCGAGCGGATCAGGCCCTGGTCGATACAGCTCAGGAGGAAGTCCTGCAGGGCCTTTTCGCGGGCGAGGTCGAGGGGCGGCGGTTCTCCCGCCGTCTTGCCGTGGATGAAGCTCAAGTACTCGCCGGCGCCGAGGCCGCCGGCAAGCTCGCCCAATAAAAAGACCGCGTCGCCGGCCCGCTTGAACCAGGCCGTGACGTGCTTGGAGACGTCTT
>JADYZQ010000261.1 GCA_020853015.1 Deltaproteobacteria bacterium | reverse complement strand
TGCGGCTGAAGCCCAACTGCTTCGAGGACATCGTCGCCCTGGTGGCCCTCTACCGCCCCGGCCCGCTGGGCAGCGGCATGGTCGACGACTTCATCAACCGCAAGCACGGCAAGACCGAGATCACCTATGAGCTGCCCCAGCTCGAGCCCATTCTCAAGCCGACCTACGGCGTCATCGTCTACCAAGAGCAGGTCATGCAGATCGCCAGCGCCCTGGCCAATTACAGCTTGGGCGAGGCCGACCTGCTGCGGCGCGCGATGGGAAAAAAGAAGCCCGAAGAGATGGCCAAGCAGCGCGAGCGCTTCCTCGACGGCGCCAAGGCCAACAAGGTCCCGCCGAAGAAGGCCGAGAAAATTTTCGACCTGATGGCGAAGTTCGCCGAATACGGCTTCAACAAGTCGCACAGCGCGGCCTACGCCCTGGTCAGCTATCAGACGGCCTACCTCAAGGCGCATTTCCCGACCGAGTACATGGCCAGCCTGCTGACCCACGAAATGACCAACACCGACAAGATCTTGGTCTACATCAACGACTGCCGCGACCGCGGGATCAAGATCCTGCCCCCCGACGTCAACGCCAGCTTCCGGTACTTCTCGGTGGAAAAAGACAACGAGATCCGCTTCGGCCTGGCCGCGGTCAAGGGAGTCGGCGAGGCGGCGATCGATTCGATCATGGAAGTGAGGGAGGAGGGCGGTCCCTTCGCCACGATCTTCGATTTCTGCGCCCGTGTCGACCTGCGGCGGGTCAACAAGAAGGTCCTCGAGTCCCTGATCAAGTGCGGGGCCTTCGACGGGATGGGCGTTGCGCGCTCGCGGCTCTTCGCGGGCCTCGATCTGGCGATGGATTGGGGCAATTCCCGCCGCGACGACGCGAAGAGCGGCCAGAGCAGCATGTTCGAGCTCTTGCCGGTCCAAGAGTCGGTGCCATCGCTGCCCGAGATACCCGAATGGCCGGAAGGGGAGAAGCTCGCCTTCGAGAAGGAGGCCCTGGGCTTTTACATCACCGGGCACCCGCTGCGCCGCTTCAAGGACCAGATCCAGCGGCTAGCCTCCTTCGACACCCAGACCTGCTCGAAGGCGGTCGACAAGGGCGAGGTGGGGCTTTGCGGGATGGTCGTCTCGCTCAAGGAGATCATGACCAAGAAGGGGGCGCGGATGGCCTTCATCACGCTCGAGGACTTGGTGGGCAGCATCGAGTGCGTGGTGTTCAGCGACCTCTACGCCCAGGCATCCACTTTGCTGAAGTCCGACGCGCCGATCTTCGTGAAGGGCAACGTCGACCACAACGACGAGAGCACCAAAATCCTTGCCCGCGAGATCGTATCCCTCGAAAAGATGCGCCTGCAGAAGACCAAGGCGGTGCACCTGACCGTCCGCCAGGATCTTTTGACCAAGGAATCCCTCGAGGAGTTCAAGCACCTGCTGGGGAAGTTCCCCGGCCGCCTTCCGACCTACCTGCACCTGATCGGGCCCCAGGAGAAGGAGACGGTCCTGGCCCTCCCTCCCGACCTCGAGGTCGAGCTGAGCGAGCATTTCATTTCCGAGGTCGAGAAGATGTTCGGGGCCTCGTCGGTGTTTTTGCAATAGGGGCGAACCTTGTGTTCCCCCTACAGATCTATTGTAATCTTTTCGAAAATCATTATGATTGAGCTAGATCTTGTTGAAAGGAGGACCCCCCTTCATTGGATAAAAGAAAAATGCCCGCCGAACGGGCCATCCTCGTCGGCATCCGTCATCCTCGGGAATCGTCCCTGGACGCCCGGGAATCCCTCTTCGAACTCGAGCGCCTCGTCCATACCGCGGGCGCCGTCGTCGTCGCGACCACCCAACAAGAGATCAAAAAAATCGAACCTTCGTCCTATATCGGCAAGGGCAAGTTAGAGGAGATCGCCTCCCTTATCGCCCAGACCCAGGCCGACACCGTCGTCTTCGACGAGGACCTCACCCCGGGTCAAAACCGCAACCTCGAAAAGGCCTTCCGCTGCAAGGTCGTCGACCGCACCGGCCTGATCCTCGACATCTTCGCCCAGCACGCCAAGTCCAGAGAGGGCAAGCTTCAGGTCGAGCTGGCCCAGTGCATTTACTTCATGCCCCGCCTGGTCGGGCAATGGGAGCATTTCGGCCGCTTGGGCGGCGGGATCGGCACCCGAGGCCCCGGCGAAACCCAGCTCGAGGTTGACCGTCGCCGCGTCCGCGAACGCATTTCGCGGATCAAGCAACAGTTGGAAAAAGTCGAAACGGCGCGCCACCTGCACCGGAACAAGCGGGAAGGCGTCCCAATACCGACGGTCGCCATGGTCGGCTACACCAACGCCGGAAAATCCACCCTGATGAACCAGCTGACCCGGGCCGGCGTCCTGGTCGAGGACAAGCTCTTCGCGACCCTCGACCCGACGGTGCGCCGCCTGAAGCTCCCGGCGGGTCGCCAAGTCCTGCTCTCCGACACCGTCGGCTTCATCCGCAAGCTGCCGCACGCGCTGGTCGAGGCCTTCAAGGCGACCTTCGAGGAGGTCCGGGCCGCGGACCTGCTTTTGCACGTCATTGACTGCAGCTACCCGACTTGGCGCCAACAAAAGGAGGTGGTCGAGTCGGTCCTGCGAGAACTGGGGCTTCAGGGCAAGCCGGTGATCGAGGTCTACAACAAGATCGATCTGCTGGGCGCCTCGGCCGCCAACGGGCACGGCGTGCGGATCTCCGCGCGCACCGGGCAGGGCATCGAAGAGCTCCTGAACCAGATCGAGGGCAAGTTGCACGCCGACTTTCGTACCTTTCGGATCAAAATCCCCTACGCCAAGGGCGATTTTCTTGAGTGGCTCTATCGGGTGGGCGAGGTCCAGGGCCGCGAAGACGAGGAAGACGGCGTCTGGATGCAGGTGGCCTTGAGCCCCGACGACGCCGGGCGGCTGCGCAAAGAGCGGTCGATAAGGATGCAAGTCTTGCGGAAGGCGGGCGATAAAAGCAAACGGCGCGATTTGGCGCTCGAGAGCGCGGCCTTATAGGGGATCTCATTCCAAAAAAAACCCCGCCTCGGCGACCCGAGACGGGGTTTTTAATTTCAACGCCCGGAAATTTAGTCCGTGATGTTCTGCGTACGCTTCGCCAGCTCGACCGCGCAGTCGTGGATCATGTCCGCGATCGCCTTGCCGGCCGGGGACTTGTAGAAGAAATCGCCGCCGAGGCCGAAGGTATTACCGCCGCCAGCGCCAAGAACGCCGATGTCGAACTTGTTTTTGGAGACCTCGGTGGAGGCCAGGACCTCGCTGGTCGAGGAGTCGTACATCCGGCAGGTCATGCGGATGTTGGTCGACTTGGGAGCCACGGCGCCGAGGCCGAAACCGCCCTTGCCGAAGC